>NZ_JBEZJZ010000192.1:0-8714 GCF_040651455.1 Streptomyces sp. NPDC048483 | reverse complement strand
TCGCGCTCGCCGACCGGGCCTTCGGCCCGTGGGCCGTCGAGGCCTGGCCGCTGCTGACCGACGCGGTGCTGGCCGAGCTGCACTGAGGCGGGCCGCCCTCGGGCTGCCGGTTCCGCCCATTCTTGGTGGAAGGGGGCGCAGGGGGGCACCCCCGGGGGAGGATTGTCAGTGGTTGCCGGTAGCGTTTCGGTGGAAACGAGGAGTGGGCGGGCATCGGCGGCAAAGAAACCATGTGGTGGTCAGAGGCCGTGTAGTGGTCACGGGCCATGTGGTGGCCGGCTGCCCCGGCACGCCCCGGGAAGTGCTGTCTTCGCCGTGGTTCACGGCCGACGGCGGCATGGAGCGTTGGAGACAAGGAAGGACGGCGAACTGCCGTGTATCGCTGGGAGATCACCCGGGCCGCCCTGGCTCAGCGGGTTTTCGCCATCGTCCGCAGCAAGACCTATGACGAGGCGAGCGCCACCGCCGACACCCTGCTGTCGGCCGGCATCACCAGCCTGGAGATATCCCTGACCACCCCCTTCGCGCTGGAGGCGGTCACCACCCTCACCCGCGAGCTGGGTGAGGACGCGGTCATCGGCGCGGGCACGGTCCTTGACGCGGTGTCGGCCAGGATGGCCGTGGATGCCGGGGCCCGCTTCCTGGTCTCGCCGAGCCTGGACGCCGAGGTCATCCGTACGGGCCACCGGTACGGCGTCCCGGTCTTCCCCGGCGTGTCGACGCCCACCGAAATGGTCCGCGCGCTCGAACTGGGCGCGGACGCCCTCAAGCTGTTCCCCGCCTCCGCGCACCACCCCTCCTGGATACGGGACGTCCGCGCCGCCCTGCCCCAGGTGCCGCTGCTGCCTACGGGCGGGGTGACGGTCGAGGACGCGCCGGACTGGATCGCCGCGGGTGCGGTCGCCGTCGGCATGGGCTCCGCACTCTCCGAGGGCGACCGCGACACCGTCGCCAAGCGCGCCGCGGACCTCCTCACCCGCCTCGCCGAAGCGGCCCCCGACCAGCCGGCACCCGGTGTCCGGGGCGGGCTGTACGACGACTGAGGCCTGGGCGGGTCCGGTACGGGGCCCGAGGCAGGCCTGGCCGCCGTAGCGGGGGGCTTCGCTCCGGTGAGTGACAGCGACCGGATCGGCACCGGACCTGCCCCCGCCATCCCACTGACCGGTCAAGGGCTTCACCGCCTCGCCCGCCTCTGCCACGCTGATCGTCTCGACCACGCGATCATGCTCATGCCGCAGGAGTCATCATGAAGCGCGCCGCCACGCTGTCCGCCCTCGCCTGTCTGCTCACCGCCACCGCCGCGGCGCCCTCGCCCGCGAACACCCCCGCACCCGCACCGGGTTCCGCCCCCACGCCCGCCGCGCAGCACAGCCGGCACCCGGTGGCCACGCTGCTCGACACGGTCCCGCGCCGGGGGGTGCTGCGCGTCTGCACCACCGGCGACTACCGCCCCTTCACCCACCGCGATCCCAAGACCGGCGCCTACAGCGGCATCGACATCCAGATGGCCCGGGACCTGGCCAAGAGCCTGGACGCCAAGCCGCGTTACGTCGCCACCACCTGGGCCAACCTTGTCGGCGACCTCGCCTCCGGCCGCTGCGACATCGCCGTGGGCGGCGTCTCGATCACCCTCCCGCGCGCCCGCGCCGTGTACTTCAGCGAGCCCACCCGTACGGACGGCAAGACGCCCATCGTCCGCTGCGCCGACAAGGACAGGTACCGGACGCTGGACCAGATCGACCGCCGCGGGACAAAGGTCATCGTCAACCCCGGCGGCACCAACGAGCAGTTCGCCCGCGCGCACATCAAGCGGGCCACCCTCACCGTCCACCCGGACAACACCACGATCTTCGACGAGATCATCGCCGGCCGCGCGGACGTGATGATGACGGACGCCGGCGAGACCCGCTACCAGGCCAAGATCCACCCCGAACTCTGCTCGGTCCACCCCGACAAGCCTTTCACCTTCTCCGAGAAGGCCTACGCACTGCCGCGCGGCGATGAGGAGTTCAAGGCGTATGTGGACCAGTGGGTGCATCTGGCCACGCATGACGGGACGTACCGGAAGTACGAGGAGGCGTGGATGAAGTGAGGGCGTGACGGGTGCGACCGCGGAGAGTGCGTGTGCGGTGGCGCAGGGGAGGGTGAGGCGCCGCTCAACCAGCCGTCAGAAGCTGGTGGTTGGACAGGTGGTGAGGCGGCTGATCGGGCGGCTGATCAGCCCTGCCCCTCGCTCGCCCGGCCCGTGTGGCCGAGCACATTCACCACCTTGCCGTTCGGGTCCTTGACGAAGAAGCGCCGGACGCCCCACGCCTCGTTCTGCAGCGTCCGGACGATCTCGGCGCCGTCGGCCAGTACGGCCTCGTATACGGCGTCGACATCGTCGACCTCGATGCTCAGATCGGGGGCGACCGGTGCGGTCTTGTCCTCCGTCATGAAGATGAGTTGGGCGGTGGGGTTGGTGGGGGACGCGAGCGTGATCACCCACCCCAGGTTCATGACCTCCTCGAAGCCCAGCAGCCCGTAGAAGTCCCGGCTCTCCTCCAGAGCATCGGACTGGATGTCGGGGACGACGCGGCGTACGGACATGGGTGACTCCTCTGGTCCTTTGGTTCTCCGGCAGGGGCCTTCGATGATGCCTTGACGGGACGTCAGGGGAGGCGGAACCGAGAGAGGAGCCCAGGGGAGAGGCGCCTTGCCCCGGTGCCGGTCAGCCGATCGGCCGATCAGCCGGTGGGTCGTGGTGCCAGTTGGCGGCAGGTGGGCGATGCGAGGTGACGGAGTGGGGGTGAGCGGCTACGTATCCCTTCCGCCTGGCCCCCACTCGGCAGCCCTTCCGCCCCCGCCCGCCCCAGGAGCCCCGTATGTCGCCCTCGCCCGACCCCACCGCCCCCGTTTCCCTCGTCACCGGCGCCACCCGCGGAATCGGGCGGGAGGTGAGCCGGCAACTGGCGGGCCTCGGGCACACAGTGCTGCTGACCGGGCGTTCGCCCGAGGCCGTCGAGTGGGCCGCCGAAGAGACGGCGGGTCAGACAGGGGGCGAGGTAAGGCCGTTGCGCCTCGATGTGACGGACGACGACAGCGTCGCCGCCGCCGTGGCCGAAGTCGCCCATCGCTACCGGCGGTTGGACGTCCTCGTCAACAATGCGGGCATCCACTACGACACCTGGCAGCGCGCCGTCACCGCCGACCTCGCCGTCGTCCGGGAGGCGGCCGAGACCAATCTGTACGGGCCGTGGCGGATGGCGATCGCTTTCGCGCCCTTGCTGCGCGCCTCTGCGCATGCGCGGCTGGTGAATGTCTCCAGCGAGTCCGGTTCGCTCGCCACCATGGGCGGCGGGACACCCGCGTACAGCGCCTCCAAGGCCGGGCTGAACGCGCTGACCCGGATGCTGTCCGATGAGCTCCGCGGGGATGGTGTGCTGGTCAACGCGGTATGCCCCGGCTGGGTGGCCACCGATATGGGCGGGCCGGGAGGGCGGCCGGTCGCGGAGGGGGCGGCGAGCGTGGTGTACGCCGCGACGCTGCCCGACGACGGCCCGACGGGAGGCTTCTTCCGCGACGGCCGCCCGCTGCCCTGGTAGCAGCTCGCGCGCCCCGGGGCGGTGCCCCCAGGACCGTACCCGCCTTGTCCCGGCAATGTCCGGACAATGTGACCTCTGGACTTCCCGTCATCTGTGCGGGCGGATACGCTCGCGAGCGTGGGGAAACGCGATGCACACACCGCGGGCGCCGAGAGCCCAGTCCAGTTCAGCGTCGACCGGAGCAGTCCGGTCCCGCTCTATTTCCAGCTCTCGCAGCAGCTGGAGGCCGCGATCGAGAACGGCAAGCTGGCGCCCGGCAGCCTGCTCGGCAACGAGATCGAGCTGGCCGGGCGGCTGGGACTGTCCCGGCCGACGGTGCGCCAGGCGATCCAGTCGCTGGTCGACAAGGGGCTGCTGGTCCGCCGTCGCGGCATCGGCACCCAGGTCGTGCACAGCCAGGTCAAGCGCCCGCTGGAGCTGAGCAGCCTCTACGACGACCTGGAGGCGGCCGGGCAGAAGCCCGCCACCCGGGTGCTGCTCAACACCACCACCGAGGCGGATGCCGAGGTCGCCGCCGCACTGGGCATCGCCGAGGGGGCGGAGGTCGCGCTGGTCGAGCGGCTGCGGCTCACCCACGGCGAGCCCGTCGCGCATCTGCGTAACCACCTCCCCGCCGGGCTGCTGAAGCTGGAGACCGCCGAGCTGGAGGAGACCGGCCTGTACCGCCTGATGCGGGCGGCCGGCATCACCCTGCACAGCGCCCGGCAGGCCGTCGGCGCACGGGCCGCGACGGCGGACGAGGGCCGCCGGCTCGACGAGCCCGAGGGCGCCCCGCTGCTGACGATGCAGCGCACCACCTTCGACGACACCGGCCGCGCGGTCGAGTTCGGTTCGCACGTCTATCGCGCGTCCCGGTACGCCTTCGAGTTCCAGCTGCTGGTCCGTCCCTGAGGCTGCCGGCCACACCCGGCCAGATAGATCAGTCATCAGAATGTTCGGACAAACTATTGACGCGGCTCCGCGCCCGCCGTAGAAATCCTCCAGCCGCATTCCGGCGGCCTGGAGCAAAGGCGGTTCCACGATGATCGGCGTGCGAAGCGCGCGAAAAGTGCGTACGGCCAGACCCGTCACCGTCCCCCGTGCCGCCGCCCTGGCGGCGGCCCTCGCGCTGGTCGCCGGGTGCAGCGCCTCCGGTGGCGAGGACGCGGGCGAGGACCCCCGTACACCCCGGATGACCATCGGGATGGTCAGCCACTCCGGCGAGGGCGACACCTTCTGGGACATCGTGCAGAACGGCGCGGAACGGGCCGCGGCCAAGGACCGGGTGAAGTTCCTCTACGCCAACGACAAAGAGGGCGCCAAACAGGCCGAGCTGGTGCAGTCCTACATCGACCAGAAGGTCGACGGGCTGATCGTCACCCTCGCCAAGCCGGAGGCCCTCAAGGCGGTCGTCCGCAAGGCCGTCGCCGCGGGCATCCCGGTCATCACCGTCAACTCCGGCGGCCAGTTCTCGAAGGCGTACGGGGCGCTGACCCACATCGGCCAGGACGAGTCGGTGGCGGGCCGGGCGGTCGGTGAGGAGCTGACGAAACGCGGCCGGAAGAAGGTCCTGTGCGTCATCCACGAGCAGGGCAATGTGTCGCTGGAGGACCGCTGCGCAGGCGTCCGCAAGGGCTTCGACGGGACGGTCGAGAACCTCAACGTCGACGGCACCAACGCGCCCGCCTCGCAGTCCTCCATCGAGGCCAAGCTCCAGTCCGACAAGTCCCTCGACGCGATCGTCACGCTGGGTGCGCCGATGGCGGCGATCTCCGTCAAGGCGAAGGAGGGGGCGGGCAGCCGGGCGGGGATCGCGACCTTTGATCTGAACGTCGCCGTGGTCAAGCTCCTCAAGGCCAAGGACGTCGTCTTCGCCGTCGACCAGCAGCCCTACCTCCAGGGATACGAGGCGGTGGACCTGCTCGCGCTGCACAAGACCAACGCCAACGTCCTGGGCGGCGGCCGGCCGGTGCTCACCGGCCCGGAACTGGTCACCGGCAAGGACGTGCCCAAGCTGGAGGAATACACGGGACGGGGCACCCGATGAAGCCGTACGGAAGGCGGGCACCGATGGGCGGTACGGACCCCACGAACCGGTACAGATCACCGGTATCGGATACTTGGCCGGTTGGGCCGGTGCGCGCAGTGCGAGCAGTACGAGCGATGCGCGCAGGACGAGCATGGCGGCCGACACAGCGAGATCAGCGGGAAGGGCAAGTCCTCGTGGCAACGGTGCGAAGAACAGGACGGGTGCGCAGCAGAGGACGCGTCGTGAGCGCCGCACTGGCGGCGGTGCTCTGCGCCTCTGTGGCAGGGTGCAGCAGCACCGGAGGCAAGCGGGCCGAGGACGCACGCGCTGCCCAGGCGGCCGGCGGCAAGGCCGCCGTGAACACTCCCCGGTGGACCATTGCGATGGTCACCCACTCGGGAGACGGTGACACGTTCTGGGACATCGTCCAGAAGGGCGCCCAGCAGGCCGCCGACAAGGACAACATCAAGTTCCTCTACGGGCACGACAAGGAGGCCCAGCGGCAGAGCCAGCTGGTGCAGTCCTACATCGACCAGAAGGTCGACGGGCTGATCGTCACGCTCGCCAAGCCCAACGCCATGAAGGACGTCGTGGAAAAGGCCGAGAAGGCCGGCATCCCGGTGATCACGGTGAATTCCGGGGCCGAGGAGTCCAAGGCGTTCGGCGCGCTCAGCCATATCGGGCAGGACGAGACGGTGGCGGGCGAGGCCGTCGGCGAGGAGCTCAACAAGCGCGGCCGGAAGAAGGCCCTGTGCGTGCTCCACGAGCAGGGCAATGTCGGGCATGAGCAGCGCTGCGACGGCGCGAAGAAGACCTTCAAGGGCGATCTTCAGAAGCTCTATGTGGAGGGGACGAACATGCCGGATGTGCAGTCGTCCATCGAGTCCAAGCTCCAGGCGGACCGCGGCATCGACGCCGTCGTCACGCTCGGGGCGCCCTTCGCCGCCACGGCCGTCAAGGCCAGGGAACAGGCCGGCAGCAAGGCCGAGATCGACACCTTCGACCTCAACGCCCAGGTGGCCAACGGTCTCAAGGACGGTTCGCTCGGCTTCGCCGTCGACCAGCAGCCCTACCTCCAGGGCTACCAGGCCGTGGACCTGCTCTGGCTCTACAAGTACAACTCCGACGTCCTCGGCGGCGGCCGGCCGGTGCTCACCGGACCCCAGGTGATCACCAAGAAGGACGCCGGCGCGCTGCAGGAATTCACGAAGCGGGGAACCCGATGACCACCACCGTCAAGGTCCCCTTGGGGGACGAGCGCCTGCTGCACCGCTCCCTGGTACGCCGCCTGATGGGCCGCCCCGAGCTGGGCTCGGTCGTCGGCGCCGTGGCCGTCTTCCTCTTCTTCGCCGTCTCCGCCGAACCGTTCCTGCGGGCCTCCAGCCTCTCCACCGTGCTCTACGCCTCGTCGACGATCGGCATCATGGCCGTGCCCGTGGCACTGCTGATGATCGGCGGCGAGTTCGATCTGTCGGCCGGCGTCATGGTCGTCAGCTCGGCCCTGATCTCGTCCATGTTCAGCTACCAGATGACGGCCAACACCTGGGTCGGTGTCGGGGTGTCCTTGCTGGTCACGCTGGCCATCGGCGTCTTCAACGGGATGCTGCTGACCCGTACGAAACTCCCCAGCTTCATCATCACGCTCGGCACGTTCTTCATGCTGACCGGCCTCAACCTCGGCTTCACCAAGCTGATCAGCGGCACCGTCTCCACGAAGTCCATCGCCGACATGGAGGGCTTCGAGTCCGCCCGTACGCTCTTCGCCTCCCACCTGACCATCGGCGAGGTCGACATCCAGGTCACCATCATCTGGTGGATCGTCCTGGTCGCCCTCGCCACCTGGATCCTGCTGCGCACCCGCGTCGGCAACTGGATCTTCGCGGTGGGCGGCAACGCGGACGCGGCACGGGCGGTCGGCGTCCCGGTCACCAAGACCAAGATCGGCCTCTACATGGGCGTCGCCTTCGCCGCCTGGGTCTCCGGCCAGCATCTGCTGTTCTCGTACGACGCGATCCAGTCCGGCGACGGCGTCGGCAACGAATTCCTCTACATCATCGCGGCGGCGGTCGGCGGCTGTCTGATGACCGGCGGCTTCGGCTCGGCGATCGGGGCCGCGGTCGGCGCCTTCATCTTCGGCATGACCAGCAAGGGCATCGTCTACGCGCAGTGGAACCCGGACTGGTACAAGTTCTTCCTCGGCGCGATGCTGCTGCTCGCCACTCTCCTGAACGCATGGGTCCGCAAGCGGGCGGAGGACAAGTCATGACAGCCCTGGTCGAGCTCGACGACGTCAGCAAGTTCTACGGCAACATCAAGGCGCTGGAGGGCGTGTCCCTCGAGGTGCACGCGGGGGAGATCACCTGTGTGCTCGGCGACAACGGTGCCGGCAAATCCACCCTCATCAAGATCATCGCGGGGCTGCACCGGCACGACGCCGGCACCTTCACCATCGAGGGGGAGGAGACCAGGCTCGCCTCCCCGCGCGAGGCCCTCGACCGCGGCATCGCCACCGTCTACCAGGACCTGGCCGTCGTCCCGCTGATGCCCGTATGGCGGAACTTCTTCCTCGGCTCCGAGCCGACCACCGGAGCGGGCCCCTTCAAGCGGCTCGACGTGCGCACGATGCGCGAGACCACCCGCAGCGAACTGCTGCGGATGGGCATCGACCTGCGCGATGTCGACCAGCCCATCGGCACGCTCTCGGGCGGTGAGCGCCAGTGCGTGGCCATCGCCCGCGCCGTCTATTTCGGCGCCAAGGTCCTGGTCCTGGACGAGCCCACCGCGGCGCTCGGCGTCAAGCAGTCCGGCGTCGTCCTCAAGTACGTCGCGGCCGCACGGGACGCCGGGCTCGGCGTGGTGTTGATCACCCACAACCCGCATCACGCCTACCTGGTCGGCGACCGCTTCGTCCTCCTCAAGCGCGGCACCATGGCCGGCAGCCACGCCAAGACGGAGATCGCCCTGGAGGAGCTGACCCGCCAGATGGCGGGCGGCAGCGAGCTGGAACAGCTCAGCCATGAGCTGGCCCGGACCGCGACCCCGGAATTCCCCGGAGGCCATCGGCCCGACTGACCCGGCGCGCGGCCGCGCCCCGGGCCGCGGGCGCGGGGGGGGCGCCCCCC
>NZ_JBEZJZ010000191.1:0-8841 GCF_040651455.1 Streptomyces sp. NPDC048483 | reverse complement strand
CCCGCCCAGGCCCGTACGGGTGTTGCCACCGCGATCCGCCGTCTGAAGGGCACCGTCCTCCTCGTGCCGCCGGCCGCCGGGGCGGCCCTGTGGACAAAGGTGCGGGCCGACCCGGCGGGTGCGGCGCGGCGCCACGGCGGCCGGTGCGGTGATCTCCGCTGCGCGGGGCGGTCAGCCGCCCGGCGTCACCAGCCGCGCCTCGTACGCGAACACCGCCGCCTGTGTCCGGTCGCGCAGACCGAGCTTCACCAGAATTCGGCTGACGTGGGTCTTCACCGTCGATTCCGCGACGACCAGATGCTCGGCGATCTCGCCGTTCGAGAGTCCCTGGGCGACCAGGATCAACACCTCCGTCTCCCGTTCCGTCAGGTCGCCGATGCGTTCCTGGGCGGGGGCGCGCGGGGTGCCGAGGCGGGAGAATTCGGAGATCAGGCGCTTGGTGACGGTGGGGGCGAGGAGGGCCTCGCCGGAGGCGACGATGCGGACGCCCTCGGCAAGCTGGCCGGCCGAGGCGTCCTTGAGGAGGAAGCCGCTGGCCCCGGCGCGCAGCGCTTGGTAGACGTATTCGTCCAGGTCGAAGGTGGTCAGCACCAGGACCTTGGCCTCCGCGTCGGCGGCCACGATCTCGCGGGTCGCCTCCAGGCCGTTCATCTCCGGCATCCGGATGTCCATCAGGACGACGTCCGGCTTGAGCACCGCGACCTTGTGCACCGCCTGGCGCCCGTCGACGGCCTCGCCGACGACCTCGATGTCCGGCATGGCGTTGAGCAGGACGGAGAAACCCTCGCGGACCATCACCTGGTCGTCGACGATCAGTACGCGGATCATGCCGTGCTCTCCCCTGCTGCGTTCGCCGCCGAATTCGTCACGGGAATGAACGCCGCGACCTCGAAACCGCCGTCCTCGGTACGGTCGGCCGTCATCTCACCGCCCAGCATCTGCACCCGCTCGCGCATCCCCAGCACACCGTGCCCGGCGCCCGGCGACGGCTTGGCCAGCCGGCTCGGGGCGCCGTTGATGATGCGCAGGCCGATCCCGCCCAGCACGTACGAGATCTCCACCCTGGCATCGGCACCCGGCGAGTGCCGCAGGGCGTTGCTCAGCGCCTCCTGCACGATCCGGTACGCGGACAGCTCGACGCCCTGCGGCAGCGGTCTGGGCGCGCCGGTGATCACGGCCTCCACGGTCAGTCCCGCGCTGCGGACGCTGTCGAGCAGCGCGTCGAGGCTGGCGAGGGTCGGCTGCGGAGCCTCCGGGGCGCCCTCGGCGAACGCGTCCGGGTCCTCGGAGCGGACCACGCCCAGGATCCGGCGCAGTTCGGTGAGCGCGGCCACGGCGTTCTCGCGGATCGTCGCGAAGGACGTGGCCAGCTCGGGCGGGGTGTTCTCGACCCGGTACGGGGCGGCCTCGGCCTGGATGGCGATCACGGACATGTGGTGGGCGACCACATCGTGCAGCTCGCGGGCGATGGTGGCGCGCTCCTCCAGAAGCGTGCGCCGGGACCGCTCCTCGGCGGTGGCGGTCTGGGTCTCGACGACCTGACGGCGCTCCTCGCGCCAGGCGCGCACCGCCGCGGCGGCGACCAGCACCAGGCCGGAGAAGAACGCCACCGGCGGCACATCGCCCGGACCGCTTCCGCTGAACGCCGACAGCACGGCCGACACGCCGAAGGTCACCAGCCACATCTCCACCGCCAGCCGCGGCCGGGTCCGCAGCACCACGAGGGTCATCACGGCCAGGTGGGTGGGGAAGGCCGCGTCCCCGAAAGGACTGCCGTACGGGGAGAAGGCCGTCGTGGCGAACCACCCCACGACCACCGCGAACAGCGAGATCCAGTAGGCACCCACCGGGCGGAAGAGCGTCAGCGCGGGCGGGGCGGCCACCAGCAGGCAGTAGCCCGCCGCCAGGAGGCCCCGCACCGGGCCGATGCCGTAGCTCATGGCGAAGGTCGCGAGGAAGACCAGCACCGCGAAGCCGCCCACGATGAAGTGCGGCAGCCAGCGCGCCCAGTGCCGGATCCGCTCGGGCAGCCAGGGCACCCACCGGGACACCTTGGCGTCCTCCAGCGGCGGCATCGGGCGGAAGGCGAAGGCATCGACGAACAGGTCCTGGCGCAGTCGGTGCAGCGCGCCATGGGCTATCCGGGCCTCTGAGCGCAGGGTGCTCTCCGAACTGCCCTGCGGCGGGGTCGTCTCTTTCACCCTGCCAACGGTAAGCAGTGGCGAACGCTTTGGCGTCCCCACCAGTGGGGATCCACGAGTGTCCGTCTTGAGTACTACGGGGGCGGAGCGGGCCGCCGCGCAGGTCAGCCGGTGAGCAGCGCGGCGAGCAGCGTGCGGCAGGCCGGGGTCCCGGGGGTGACCGGGGCGTAGTGGCCGACGCCCGGCAGTTCCTGCAGGTCGGCAGCGGGGTGCGCGGCGACGTAGCGGCGCGAGATGTCCAGCGGGACGTCCTGGTCGTCGGTGCCGTGCAGGATCGTGACGGGGATGCCGGCGGGCGGCGGGTGGCGCAGCGGGTCGGCGGCGGCCAGCCGCTCCGCGAAGCCGAGCCCGGCACCGGTGCCGGGCCCGTCGCAGGTGCCGGGCCCGGAACCGCCGCCCGGCCGGTCGCCGCCGAGGAGCTCGGCGACCGCGCCGCCGCTCAGGCCCAGCTCATGGGCGCGGGCGAGGTCGGCGACGGGCGAGACGGCGAGCACACGGCTGACCGGCGTGCCGGGGCGGGCGGCGGCGAGCAGCGCGAGATGACCGCCCGCGGAGTGCCCGATGAGGACGAGGCCACGGCCCGCCCCTGCAGCCCCGGCGCCCGCTCCCGCCTCGTACGCCACCGCCCCGACCGCCGCCGCCACGTCGTCGAAGGTCTGCGGCGCGCCCCCGCCGGCCCCCACCCTGCGGTACTCCACGAGCGCCACCGGCAGCCCCCGCCCGGCCAGCTCGGCGGCCAGCGGCGAGAGATGACGGCGGTCGTACGGGGCCCGCCAGAAGCCGCCGTGCAGGAGGACGACCGGCGGGCCGGAGCCTGCGCCCCACGGCCCGTACAGATCGATGACCTGGTCCGGATGCGCCCCGTAGGCCACCGTCCGGACCGGCGCCACCGGGGCGAGCCCCAGCAGCGCCGACTCCTCGTCCGGTGCGCTCACCCGCCGGCCCCGGCGGCCTCCGGCAGCGCCCGCAGCACCTCACCCAGCACCCACGCCGCCCGCTCCGCCTCCGCGAAGGAGGTGTACAGCGGGGTGAAGCCGAAGCGCAGCACATCGGGCCGGCGGAAGTCGCCGACCACCCCGCGCCGGATCAGCTCGCCCATCACCTCGGCGGCACCGGAACACTCCAGCGACACCTGGCTGCCGCGCCGGCTGTGGTCGTACGGCGTGACCGAGCGGACCCGGCCGGGCGGTGCGTAGGCGGCGACGCATTCGAGGAAGAAGTCGGTCAGCGCCAGGCTCTTGGTGCGGACGTCCTCGACGGAGACGCCGTCCCAGACGTCCAGCGCCGCTTCCAGGGCGAGCAGCGACAGGATGTCGGGGGTGCCGACCCGGCCGCGGACGATGCCGTCGGCGGGGGCGTAGTCGGGCGCCATCCCAAACGGTTCGGCGTGCGAGTTCCAGCCGGGCAGCGGCGAGTCGAAGCGTTCCTGGAGGCTCTCGCGCACATAGAGGTACGCGGGCGAACCGGGCCCGCCGTTGAGGTACTTGTAGGTGCAGCCGACGGCGAGGTCGACGCCGTACCGCTCCACTCCGACCGGCAGCGCGCCGGCGCTGTGGCACAGGTCCCAGACGGCGAGCGCTCCGGCGGAGTGCAGCGCGGTGGTGATGCCGGGCAGGTCGTTGAGCGCTCCGGTGCGGTAGTCGACGTGGTTGACCAGCGCCAGGGCGGTCCGCTCGGTGACCTCGTCGGCGATCCGTGCGGGCTCGACCGGGCGCACCGCGAGGCCGGTCATCCGGGCCGCCGACCTGGCGATATAGCCGTCGGTCGGGAACGTGGTCGCATCGACGAGGATCTCCGTGCAGCCCTTTCCGGCCATCCGGATGCCGCCGACGACGGCCTTGAAGACGTTGACGCTGGTGGAGTCGCCGACCACGACCCGGCCGGGCGACGCCCCGATGAGCGGTGCGATCTTGTCGCCGATCCGCTCGGGCGCGGTCCACCAGCCGGACTCGTCCCAGGAACGGATGCGCAGCTCGCCCCATTCGCGGGTGATGACGTCGGCTATCCGGCCGGGCACCGCACGGGGCAGCGCGCCCAGCGAGTTGCCGTCGAGGTACACCGTGTCATCGAGGGCGAAGCGGTCGCGGATCGTCGCGCCGAGCGGGTCGGCGGCGTCCAGCTGCCCGGCCTGCGCGGCGTGTTCGCGGGTCTCGGAGGTGTGGTTCTCGGGGTTCTCAGACATGGCTGCGCGCCGTCCAGAGCTCGGGGAAGACGTTCTTACGGGCCCGCTTCTCCAGCCAGGCCACGCCCGCGGAGCCGCCGGTGCCCATCTTTGAGCCCATCGCCCGCCGGGTCGCGACGAGATGGTCGTTACGCCATCGCCACACCAGTTCGCCGACGTCGGTCAACGCCTCGCCGAGGCGGACGAGTTCGGACTCCTGGGAGCCGGCATAGATCTCGGCCCAGGCGGCCTCGACGGCCGGGTCCGGCTCGTAGCGCAGCGCCGGGTCCCGCTGGAGTACGGCCTCGGGAACGGCGTGACCGCGGCGCGCGAGCAGCCGCAGCACCTCGTCCCACAGGCTCGGCTCCTGGAGCGCCTTCTCCAGCTCGGCGTACTCGCGCGGCGCACCTCGGTGCGGCACCAGCATCGACGCGGACTTCTCGCCGAGCAGGAACTCCAGCCGCCGGTACATCGCGGACTGGAATCCGGAGCCCTCGCCGAGCGCGTCGCGGTAGGCGTTGAACTGCTCCGGGGTCAGCCGGGCGAGCGGCTTCCAGGCGGCGTTCAGCGCCTCCAGCTCGTACGTGGAGCGCCGCAGCGCATCCATCGCCACCGGCAGATCTTCACGGCGCAGCGCAGCGGCGGCGGTCTGCCACTCATGGACGATGACCGTGAACCACAGCTCCATGACCTGGGTGGTGACCAGGAAGGCCATCTCCCCGGGGTCGTCGGAGAGCGGGTGCTGGAGGTGGGTGAGGACGCCGGCCTGGACGTAGTCCTCGTAGGGGGTCGTGGTGGTGCTGCCGATACTCAGATCGGGGGCGAACGGCGCATCCGCTGTGGTTTCACGTGAAACAGTGCCGCCGCATACAGCGGGAGAGCCGGAATCGGCCGGCAAAAGCGGAGATGGCTGCGACATGAGGGACTCCTCAGGTGCGAACTACCGGGTAGCGGTCCGCTCCTTCCTTGTCGGCTCGGGAGCCCCGGTCCCCTCGGGCGCGGTACGACCCGGCCCACTGAAATCATCCGTGCTGTTCTCCGGCCGCGCAAGGGCCGACCGCGATCATGCGGCCGGCCCTTGAGATCTCTGCCGACAGCCGACGGCCGTCAGGACAGCGTGTCGGCCGCGGTCGGCGAGGAGTCGCGCAGGAACGCCGAGCAGCGCTCGTACTCCTCCTGCTCGCCGATCGCCTGCGCGGCGCGGGCGAGGGCGTGCAGCGCGCGCAGGAAGCCGCGGTTGGGCTCGTGCTCGAACGGCACCGGGCCGTGGCCCTTCCAGCCGGCCCGGCGCAGGGCGTCCAGACCACGGTGGTAGCCGGTGCGGGCGTACGCGTACGACTCGACGGTCCGGCCCCCCTGGAAGGCGTCGTCGGCGAGCTGCGCCCAGGCCAGCGAGGAGGTCGGGTACTTCGCGGCGACGTCGGACGGCGCTGTGCCGGCGGCGAGCAGCTCGCGGGGCTCGGGGTCGTCGGGCAGATGGGTCGGGGGCGGTCCCCCGAGGAGGTTCTCGTGAATGGACATGCCTCAAGTCTGCCTGGTCCGCGTCCCGGCCCGCCTGCCGGTCACCTCTCGTCCACGGCCCGGCGCCGGCTCTCCCCCGGATCCAGCGGCGGTGCGCTCGTTCCGCAGTGGTACTGGCACTCCGGGTGACACGGCTCCGGCCCCGCCGGCGCGGCGCCGCGCAGCACATCGGTCCGTACGGTCAGCCAGGCGATCAGCGCCCCCGCCAGCAGAATCACGGCGCACAGCAGCATGGCGCGCTGGAAGGCGGCGGCGAACTGGTCCGCCGAGCGGTACGCCTCCGGTCCCATGCCGGCGAGCAGCGGCAGCGCGGCGACCGCCACCAGGCCCGCGGCCCGCGCCGCCGCGTTGTTGATGCCGCTGGCCAGGCCCGCCCGGTCCACCTCGACCGCCGCCAGCACGGTCGCGGTCAGCGGCGCGACCAGCGTCACCATGCCGATGCCCAGCACCACCAGCGCGGGCAGCACATCGGCCGGATACGACGCATCGGCACCGACCCGCGTCATCAGCAGCATCCCGGCGGCGCACAGCACCGGCCCCACGGTGAGCGGAATCCGCGGCCCGATGCGCTGGCCCAGCTCCCCCGAGCGGGCGGACAGCAGCAGCATCAGCACGGTCGTGGGCAGCAGCGCCGTACCGGCCTGGAGCGCCGAGTAGCCCGCCACGACCTGGAGCTGGAGCACGGAGAGGAAGAAGAAGCCGCTGAATGCGGCGTAGACGCAGACCGTCACGGCGTTGACGGCGGTGAACTGGCGGATGGCGAAGATCGCCGGCGGCAGCATCGGATTCGCCCGCCGCCTCTCGACGCGGACGAACACCGCCCCGAGCAGCAGACCGATCACCGCCGGCACGATCACCCCGGGCGACGCACCCCCGTCCGGCGCCGCAATCAGCGCATATGTCACCCCGGCCAGCGCCAGCGCCCCCAGCAGCGCACCCGGCGCATCGAACCCGCGGTGCTCGCGCACCGCCCGCTCCCGGGTCTCGGGGACATGCCGCAGCGCCACCGGCACACAGACCGCCGCCAGCGGCACATTCACGAAGAACACCCAGCGCCAGCCCGGACCGTCCACCAGCCAGCCGCCGATGAACGGCCCGACCGCCGCGGCCACCCCGCCGAGCCCCGACCAGGCGCCGACCGCCCGCGCCCGGTCGTCCGGATGGAAGACCGCCTGCATCAGCGCCAGCGAGCCCGGCGTGAGCAGTGCTCCGCCGACGCCCTGGAGCGCGCGGGCCGCGATCAGCACCGCGGCGTTCGGCGCCAACCCGCACAGCAGGGAGGCCACCGCGAACCACACCACGCCGATCACGAACACCCGCCGCCGGCCGTAGAGGTCGCCGAGCGCGCCACCGAGCAGGATCAGCGAGGCGAGGGTGAGCATGTACGCGGTGACGGTCCACTGGAGGACCGCCAGATCCGCGTTCAGATCCCGGCCGATGGCGGGCAGGGCGACATTGACGACCGTGCTGTCGAGCATCGCCATGCCGGATCCCAGCACGGCCGTCGTCAGCACCCACCGGCCCCGCCCGGAGGCCAGCCGGACGTCGCCGGGAGCGCCCGATGCCTTCGGTACGCGCGGTGCACTCCGCTCGCTCATACGGCGAGCATGCCCGGATCGGCGTCCGCCCGCCCGGCGGGGGGACGGCGGCTCCCGCCCGGCCAACGCAAAGGGCCCCGCATCCCGGAGGATGCGGAGCCCTTCCGAGCCGCAGCGGGCTTACTTGATCTTGGTGCCCGTGGAGCGCAGGTTGGCGCACGCCTCGGTCACGCGCTTGGCCATACCGGCCTCGGCCAGCTTGCCCCAGCTGCGCGGGTCGTAGGTCTTCTTGTCGCCGACCTCGCCGTCGACCTTCAGCACACCGTCGTAGTGACGGAACATGTGGTCCGCGACCGGACGCGTGAAGGCGTACTGGGTGTCGGTGTCCAGGTTCATCTTGACCACGCCGTTCTCCAGCGCGGTGGCGATCTCCTCCTCGGTGGAGCCGGAGCCGCCGTGGAAGACGAAGTCGAACGGGGCGGCCTTGCCGTACTTGGCGCCGACGCCCTCCTGCAGGTCCTTGAGCAGCTCGGGGCGGAGCACGACATTGCCCGGCTTGTAGACGCCGTGGACGTTGCCGAAGGAGGCGGCCAGCAGGTAGCGGCCCTTCTCACCGAGACCGAGCGCCTCGGCGGTGCGCAGCGCGTCGTCGACCGTCGTGTACAGCTCGTCGTTGATCTCGTGGGTGACGCCGTCCTCCTCGCCGCCGGTCGGGGTGATCTCGACCTCGAGGATGATCTTGGCGGCGGTAGCCTTGGCGAGCAGCTCCTGGCCGATGGCCAGGTTGTCGGCGAGGGTCTCGGCCGAGCCGTCCCACATGTGGGACTGGAAGAGCGGGTTCAGACCCTTGGCGACGCGCTCCGCGGAGACATCGAGCAGCGGGCGGACGTAGCCGTCGAGCTTGTCCTTGGGGCAGTGGTCGGTGTGCAGCGCGACGGTGATGTCGTACTTGGCGGCCACGACGTGCGCGAACTCGGCGAGCGCAACGGCGCCGGTCACCATGTCCTTGTTGTACTGGCCGCCCAGGAACTCCGCACCACCGGTGGAGATCTGGATGATGCCGTCGCTCTCGGCCTCGGCGAAGCCCCGCAGCGCGGCGTGCAGCGTCTGCGTCGACGTGACGTTGATGGCCGGGTAGGCGAACTTGCCTGCCTTCGCCCGGTCCAGCATCTCGTTGTAGACGTCGGGGGTTGCGATGGGCATCTGTCCGCTCCTTGTGTATGCGGGTGTGCGTTCTTGGCCCTGACCAGGGGGCGAGGACTTCGCCGGAGCCATCTTCCCAGACTCGCCGGTCGGCTCCGCATCGCCCATCCGGCCTTCATGCAAAAGGGCGGTCGGTTTCACGGGAAAACGAACGCCCGCTGTGTAAACCGCAGGTCAGAGCCGTGACACTGCCACCCGGACCGTGCTCAGCCCAGGC
>NZ_JBEZJZ010000190.1:0-8930 GCF_040651455.1 Streptomyces sp. NPDC048483 | reverse complement strand
GGTGTTGATGAACAGGCCGACCATCGTCTCGACGCCCGGCACCTCCGGCGGACGGCCCGAGACCGTACCGCCGAAGACCACATCGTCCCGGCCGGTCAGCGCGCCCAGCACGATCGCCCAGGCGGTCTGGATGACGGTGTTCATCGTCAGACCGTGGCTGCGGGCAAGGGTCTCCAGGTCGCGTCCCAGGTCGGCGGGGAGGGCGCGGGTGAGTCGCTCGGCCGCGAGCGGGGTGCGGCCGTGGGTGGCGGGCGCGACGAGCGTGGCCTCCTCGACGCCGTCCAGGACGCGGCGCCAGGCGGTCCGGGAGGCCTCCCGGTCCTGGCCGGCCAGCCAGGACAGATACTCGCGGTACGGGGTGACCTTCGGCAGGCCGTCGGCGTCGCCCGCCCGCTCGTACAGTTCGAAGAGTTCGGCGACCAGCAGCGGCATGGACCAGCCGTCCATGAGGATGTGGTGGTTGGCCATCACCAGCCGGCAGCGCCGGTCGTCCAGCCGGATCAGGGTGAAGCGGATCAGCGGCGACTCGGCCAGGTCGAAGCGGCGGCCGCGGTCCTCCTCGATCAGCCGCTCCAGCTCCGCCGTCTGCTGGTCGTCGTCCAGGCCGCCGAGGTCGATCTCGGTCCAGGGCACGGTGACATCGGCGGGGATGACCTGGACGGGTTCGCCCAGGCCCTCGCTGCGGAAGGCGGCGCGCAGATTGTCGTGGCGGCGCAGCAGGGCGCGCGCGGCGGTGTGCAGCCGCTTGCCGTCCACGGCGCCTTCGAGGTGGAAGACGAACTGGACGTGGTACGCGTCCGGTCCGTCCTGGTCGTACAGGGAGTGGAAGAGGAAGCCCTCCTGGAGCGGGGAGAGCGGCAGGATGTCGGTGACGGCGGTGTCCGCGGCGCTCTCCAGGCGGTCGATCTCGGCCTGGGTGAGGGAGACCAGCGGCAGGTCGGAGGGGGTGAGCCCGCCGGTGCTGGCGCGTGCGGCGTGGTCGGTGAGCCCTTCGAGGGCGGCGGCCCAGCCGTCCGCCAGGTCCTGTACGTCCGCCTCGTCGAGCAGACCGGCGGGCCAGGACCAGGTGACCGACATGACCGGGCCGTCGGCGTCGTCCGTGGTGAGGGCGTTGATCTCGAGGGCGTGGGCCAGCGGCATGGCCTCGTCGGCGCCGCCGCCGAGCGCGGCCGCGCCGGGCGCCGTCGCCCAGTCCTCGGCGCCGGCCCCCTCGCCCCTCTGCGAACCGGGGAAGCGGCCCAGGTAGTTGAAGCCGATCTGCGGGGTGGCGCCGTCCGCGAGGGCGGCGGCGGTCTCCGGGTTGAGGTAACGCAGCAGGCCATAGCCGATGCCGTTGTCCGGCAACGCCCGCAACTGCTCCTTGACCCGCTTGACGGCGCGGCCCACGGCGGGCCCGCCGGCCCGGATCTCGTCCGGGTCCTCGGCGCCGGCGTCGAGCCGGGCCGGGTGGACATCGGTGAACCAGCCCACGGTGCGGGAGGTGTCGACGCCGGGGAAGAGGTCCTCGCGGCCGTGGCCCTCGAGATCGACCAGGACCGCGGTGCCGATGCCCTCCGCGGTGCCGCGTGCCCGCCGCCATTCGGCGACGGCCAGGGCGAGGCCGGTCAGCAGGACATCGCCCACGCCCGCGTGGAAGGCGGCGGGCACCGAGGTGAGCAGGGCCTGCGTGGTGCGGGCCGGCACTTGGGTGCGCAGGAACGTGGAGGAGGCGGCGGTGTCGCGGGCCGGGTCCAGCGGGCGGTTGCCCAGCGGGGGTTCGGGGGTGCGGACGACGCTCTGCCACAGGGCGAGTTCGCCGGTGCGGGTGCCCGCCTCTTCGGCCAGCCGCTGGGACCAGCGGCGCAGCGAGGTGCCGACCGGGTCCAGCGCGGGCTGCTCGCCCGCCAGCCGGGCCTCGTAGGCGGCGCGCAGATCGGGCACCACGATGCGCCAGGAGACGCCGTCCATCACCAGGTGGTGGACGACCAGCAGCAGCCGGCCTGGCCGCTCGGCGCCCGCGTCGAACCACACGGCCTGCACCATGACGCCGTCGTCGGGCGCCAGCCGGGCCCAGGCGGCCCTGGCCTCCTCGGCGATCAGCCGCTCGTCGTCCGCCGTGCCGTCGGGCGCCGGGGCGGTCTCGATACGGCGCAGACAGCCGGCGGCCGGGACCGCGCCGCGGGTGGGCACGGTCAGCTGCCATTCGTCGCCGCTGCGGTCCAGCCGGGCGCGCAGCGCGTCGTGGTGGTCCAGGACAGCCTGGAGCGCACCGGTCAGATCGTCCTGGCGCATTCCGGCGGGGACCTGGAGCAGCATCGTCTGGTTGAACTGCTCGATCGGGCCGCCGCGGCCCTTGAGCCAGTGGATGACGGGCGTCAGCGGCACCTCGCCGATGCCCTCGTCGGGGTCCTCGGCCTGCTGCCCGTCGAGGGTGGTGACCGTGGTGGCCAGCGCCTCGGGGGTCTTGAGCTCGAAGATCTGCCGCGGGGTGAGGACCAGTCCTTCCTTGCGGGCGCGGGAGACCAGCTGGATGGACATGATGGAGTCGCCGCCGAGGTCGAAGAAGGAGTCGTCGGCGGCGACCTCCTCGACGCCCAGCACCTCGGCGAACAGCGCACACAGCGCCTGCTCCCGCGGGCCGGTCGCGGCCCGGCCCGCCCCGCCCGCGTACTCGGGTGCGGGCAGCGCCCTGCGGTCCAGTTTCCCGTTGGCGTTCAGCGGCAGCGTCTCCAGGACGACCACCGCGGCCGGGACCATGTACTCCGGGAGGCCTGCGGCGAGTTCGGCCCGTAGTGCGGCCGGGTCGGCGTCGGCCCCGGTGGCGGGGACGACATAGCCGACCAGCCGCTTGTCGCCGGGCCGGTCCTCGCGCACCACGACGACGGCCTGGGCAACGGCCTCGCGGGCGGCGAGGGCGAACTCGATCTCCCCCAGCTCGATACGGAAACCACGGACCTTCACCTGGTCATCGGCGCGGCCCAGATACTCCAGCTGCCCGTCGCGGGTCCACCGCACCACATCGCCCGTGCGGTACATGCGCGAGCCGTCCCCGGCGAACGGATCGGCCGCGAACCGCTCGGCCGTCAGCGCCGCCAGGCCGTCGTAGCCGCGGGCCAGGCCCGCGCCGGCAAGGTAGAGCTCGCCGGGGGTGCCGAGCGGCACCGGTCTGAGCCAGCTGTCCAGGACATGGCCGCGCATGCCGTCCATCGGCCGGCCGATGGGGATCGTCGGCGGTACGGCCTGGGCGGAGTCCAGGGCGAAGGTGGTGGCGAAGGTCGTGGTCTCGGTCGGCCCGTAGACGTCGACCACCGTTGTCGCGGGGCAGACGTCGAGCACCCGCCGTACCGCCTGCGGCGAGACCGCGTCGCCTCCGGTCCACACCTGGCCCACGGCCGCCAGCGCCTCGGGCCGCTCCTCGGCCAGCAGCCGGAACAGCCCGGCCGTCAGAAATACGGCATCCACCGCACCGGAGCCCAGCGCTCCGGCCAGCGACTCGATGTCCAGCTCACCGGGCGGGGCCACCACGATGCGGCCGCCGGACAGCAGCGGCACCCACAGCTCGTAGGTGGAGGCGTCGAACGCCTGCGGGGAGTGCAGCAGCACCCGCCCGTGCCCCGACGCGAAGCGACGGTCCTTGGCCAGCGCCACCACGCTCTCGTGCGTCGCCACAACGCCCTTGGGCAGGCCGGTGGAGCCGGAGGTGAACATCACATACCCCGCCTGGCCCGGGTGGCCGGGCAGGCCGGGGTCCGCTTCCTCGTGCTCGTCGGCCGGCTCCGTCGCGAACACCTCGCGGCAGTCGATGACCTCGGCGGTGTGCGGGAAGTCGACGGGGGTGGTGTCGTCGGTGAGCAGTACCCGGGCGCCGGTCTCGGCGAGGATGAACTCCTTGCGCGCGGCCGGATAGCGGGCGTCCAGCGGGACGTAGGCGCCCCCGGCCTTCAGCACGCCGAGCACGGCCACCACGAATTCCGGGGAGCGCTCCATCAGGACCGCGATCCGGTCCTCACACGCCACGCCCGCCCGGATCAGCCGGTGCGCCAGTCGGTTGGCGCGGGCGTTGAGCTCCGCGTACGTCCACTCGTGCCGGCCGTCGTCCCAGGTCAGCGCCACGGCGTCGGGGGTGCGCCGGACCTGCGCCTCGAACGTCTTTGGCAGCGAGCGGGCGGGCCAGGCCACGCCGGTGTCGTTCAGATCCACCACGACGCGGGCGCGTTCGGCGGCATCGAGCACCTCGGTCCGCTGGACGGCGCGGCCGGGCTCGTGCACCAGGGTGGCCAGGACCTGCTGCATGCTCTCGGCGAGCTGCCGGGCCTGGCGCCGCTGGAGGATGTCCGGGCGGTAGCCGATCTTGAGGTGGATGCGGTCGCCGGGCATTCCGGCGATGGTGACGGGGTAGTGCGTGGCGTCGTTGGCCTTGCCGCGCACCATCCGCAGGGTGCCGTCGGCCGCACCGGGGCCGGCGGCGGATTCATCGACCGGATAGTTCTCGAACACGGTGAGGGTGTCGAAGAGTTCGCCGCCGCCGGCCAGCCGCTGGAGGGTGCCCAGCCCGATGTGCTGGTGGTCCATCAGCGCGGTCTGCTGCGTCTGCACCCGCTGCACCAGGTCGAGCAGCGACTCCGCAGGGTCCAGACGCACCCGGACGGGGAGGGTGTTGATGAACAGGCCGACCATCGTCTCGACGCCCGGCACCTCCGGCGGACGGCCCGAGACCGTACCGCCGAAGACCACATCGCCCCGGCCGGTCAGCGCACCCAGCACCACCGCCCACGCCACCTGGATGAAGGTGTTCATGGTGACGCCGTGCCGGCGGCCCAGGGCGGCCAGTTCCGCGCTGAGCTCGGTGGGCAGGGCGAGCAGGACATGTTCGGGGATGACGGCGGTGTGCTCGGCGGCGGGCGCCAGCAGGGTGGGCTCCTCGACGCCTTCCAGGGCGCGCCGCCAGGCCGTCTCGGAGGTGTCCCGGTCCTGCCGGGCCAGCCAGCGCAGATAGTTCTTGTACGGGGCGACGGCGGGCAGGGCGCTGTCGTCGCCGTGGCTCTGGTACAGCGCGAACAGCTCGCCCAGCAGGATCGGCATGGACCAGCCGTCCAGCAGGATGTGGTGGTTGGTCAGCACCAGTCGGCAGCAGTCGGGGGCGCTGCGCACCAGGGTGAAGCGCAGCAGCGGCGGGCGGGTCACATCGAAGCGGCGGGTCCGCTCCTGGTGGGTGATCCGCTCCAGCTCGGCCGCGCGCTCCTCCTCCGGGACGTGGCCGAGGTCGATCTCCCGCCAGGGCGAGCGCACATCGCGCCGGACGATCTGCACCGGCGGGCCGGACTTGCGGGAGTGGAACCCGGCGCGGAGGTTGGCGTGGCGGCGCAGCAGGGTCTGCACGGCCGCGGCCATGGCCTCCGTGTCGAAGAAGCCCTCGAAGTCCAGCACGAGCTGGACGGTGTAGACATCGAGGCCGTCCTGGTCGTCGTACAGGGCGTGGAAGAGGAGCCCTTCCTGGAGCGGCGAGAGCGGCAGGATGTCCTCGATCTTGGTGTTCTTCACGACCATGTCTCCGTATCGGCGTCCAGCTCGGCATCGAGGTCCAGCTCGTCTGCCAGTGCATTCTCGAAAGCGTCGATCTCGTCCTGGGACAGGTTCACCAAGGTGATGTCCGAGGGTGTGAATCCGCCCGCGGCAGGGCTCTGGGCGTGGGCCACCAGGGCGGCCAGGGCCTGGAACCAGGCGTCGGCCAGAGCGCGTACGGACGTCTCGGCCAGCAGCCCCTCGGGCCAGGCCCAGGTGGTCACCAGACGGGGGCCGTCCGCGCGGTCCTGGGTGTAGCAGGTGATCTCCAGGCCGTGCGAGAGCCGCATGGCCGGGTCGCCACCGGAGGCGCCGAGTTCGGCCCCTTCGGGTGCGCGCATCCAGTCCGCCGCGGGACTCTCGTCCTCGGCGGTGGCATAGCGTCCCAGGTAGTTGAAGCCGAGCTGTGGGGTGGCGCCGCCGGTCAGTTCGGCCGCGGTCGCGGCGTCGAGGTGGCGCAGCAGGCCGTAGCCGATGCCGTTGTCCGGCAGGGCCCGCAGCTGCTCCTTGACCTGCTTGAGGGCGGTGCCCGCGGCGGGCCCGCCGGCCAGGGCGGCGTCCAGGTCCACCGGGCCCAGGCCCAGCCGCACCGGGTACATGCTGGTGAACCAGCCGACGGTACGGGAGATATCGACCCCGGAGAGGACGGACTCCTCACGGCCGTGGCCCTCGAGGTCCAGCAGCAGCCCGGCCTGCGCGTTCTGTCCGGCGGCCTGTCGGCGCCGGGCGACGGCCAGGGCCAGGCCGGTCAGCAGTACGTCGGCCACCCCGGCCTGGTAGAGCGCGGGCACGGCGGTCAGCACGCCCGAGGTGGTCTCGGTCGGCAGGGTCACCGTCAGATGCCGCAGCGATCCGGCCAGGTCGTGCTCCGGGTCGAAGGGCCGGTCGGTCAGGCACGGGTCGGCGCCCTCCACCACGCGTTTCCACAGCGGGAGTTCGGCGTGGCGTTCGGCAGCCAGCGCGGTCAGGCGGGTGGCCCAGGTGCGCAGGGAGGTGCCGGTGGGCTCCAGACCAGGGGTGCGGCCGGCGGTCAGCGCCTCGTAAGCGGCCTGGAGGTCGGGCAGCAGGATGCGCCAGGAGACGCCGTCGACGACCAGGTGGTGCAGGAGCAGCAGCAGCCGGCCGGGACGGTCGGGCCCGGCGTCGCACCAGACGGCACGGACCATCCGCCCCTCGGCAGGGGCGAGTTCGGCCAGGGCGCGGGCGCCCTCGGTGCGCAGGACGGCGAACAGTTCCTCGCCGGCCAGACCGGTGGCGTCGGTGCGGCGCAGCACCTCATCGGCGCGTACGGTGCCGGGCTCGGTGACCTCCAGGCTCCAGGTGGCGTCGGCGGCGGTGTGCAGCCGCAGCCGCAGTGCGTCGTGGTGGTCCAGGACGGTCTGCAGGGCGCCGGCCAGGTGGTCGGGCTGCATTCCGGCGGGGACCTGGAGCAGCATCGACTGGTTGAACCCGTCGATGGGGCCGCCGCGTTCGCGCAGCCAGTGCGCGATCGGGGTGAGCGGTACCGGGCCGATGCCGGCGCCGGCCTCCTCCACCACGGCTTCCTCGAGCGTGCCGGCCGCGGCGGCCAGCGCCTGCACGGTCTTGTGCTCGAAGACATCGCGCGGGGTGATCACCAGGCCGGCCTGCCGGGCCCGGGAGACCAGCTGGATGGAGAGGATGGAGTCGCCGCCCAGGTCGAAGAAGCTGTCGTCGGCGCCGACCGTGGCCAGGCCCAGCACCTCGGCGAACAGCTCGCACAGGGCCGCTTCCCGGTCCGTTGCGGCCTGGCGGCCCGAGGACCTGGCGCCGAAGTCGGGGGCAGGCAGCGCCCGCCGGTCCAGCTTGCCGCTGGGGGTCAGCGGCAGCAGCTCCAGCGGTACGAAGGCCGCGGGGACCATGTACTCGGGCAGCCGCTCGGCGAGATAGCCGCGGAGCGAGGCGACCAGGGCGCCCACCGCGCGGGTGGCGACGGGGTTGTTGGTGTACGCGGCCGGGCCGGCGCCGTGGTGCTCGGCGGCCCGGTAGGCGCCGGCCAAGGTGCCCGGCCCGCCGGGGTCCGTGCCGGGTGCCTCGAAGAGCACCTCCATGGCGCCGTCGTCGGCTCCGGGCACCCAGGTGACCGCGGTGCGGTAGCCCAGCCGTTCGCCCAGCTCGTACAGCTCCTCGGCGTCCAGGCCGCCGCCGGTGTGGTGCAGCGCGGCCAGTACGGCGTCGGCGTCCTCGCCGGCGTCCAGGGCGCGCAGCGCGGCGACCTCGCCGGCCAGCCCGCGGTGCGGGACATGGGTCACCCGCAGCGCGTCGGGCCGCTGGGTGCGCAGCAGCTCGGCGAGCACCTCGGTCCCGGCCACGTCCAGCTCCCAGCGCAGCACCGTCTCGGTGGGCCCGGCTGCCGGGCCCGCGGCGGGGGCGGTGCGCAGGACGACGTCGTAGCGGTGGCGGCTGAGCTCGTTGTGGTGGGTGCCGCGCTTGACGAGGATGTCGGCGCCCGCGATGTCCGGGTTCCGCTCGGCGAGGGCCGCGAAGAACTCGGGGTCGACCAGCAGCTCCTTCTCCATCACCTGTGCCTGGGCCACCGCGCGGCGCACCGCGTCCAGGCCCTTCTCCGGCTGGTAGCGGTGGAGTTCGACTGCGGTGGACAGGGTGCGGTGCAGCCGCAGATTGCGGATGTCGCCGGCGAAGACCGTGCCACCGGGGGCGAGCAGTTCGACGGCCTTGTCCAGCACCTCGACCAGATAGTCGGCGTTGGGGAAGTACTGGGCCACAGAGTTGAGGACGATGGTGTCGAAGTGGCCCTTGGGCAGCCCGTCAATGACATCGGCGGCCTGGGCCCGCAGCCGTACCTTGTCCCGCAGCTGCGGCTGGGCCTCGACCTCGGCGCGCAGGGCCTCGATGGCCTCGGCGGAGAAGTCGGTGCCCCAGTACTCCTCACTGCCCGGGGCGAGATGGGCCAGGATCAGGCCGTTGCCGACGCCGAGCTCCAGGATCCGGCGGGGGCGCAGGGCGCCGATGCGGTCGAGGATCGTGGACCGCCACTCGTGCATCTGCTCCAGCGGGATCAGTGCGCCGTCGTAGATGCTGTGCCAGGCGGCGAAGTTCTCGCCGAACTCGGCGCTCTGTCCGGCCTCTTCGCGGTAGAGGGAGTCATAGACGGTCTGCCACTCCTCGACCTGGCGGTCCTCGCCCTCCTCGTCGCGGGCCGTCTCGCCCCGCTCTGCGGGCACGACATAGGCGACCAGCTGGTGGGAGCCGGGGCCGTCCTCGCGGGCGACGACGGCGACCTGGGCGACCTGCTCGTGCGCGGCCAGCTGGGATTCGATCTCGCCGAGCTCGATGCGGAAGCCGCGGACCTTGACCTGGTGGTCGACCCGGCCCAGATACTCGAGGTGGCCGTCATCGGTCCAGCGCAC
>NZ_JBEZJZ010000189.1:0-9022 GCF_040651455.1 Streptomyces sp. NPDC048483 | reverse complement strand
CGGAACGTGTCGTACGTTCCGGGTCCGCCCGGCGCTTTTGCATGCGGGGAACGGGGGCTCAGCGGCTGCACCTACTCACCGCAACCGGCAACGGCTCCTGCCCCGGTGCACCACGCCCTACGGTGCTAACGGCGGCGCACGGCCAGTGCCAGTACCCGCTGCGCGCCCGCCACCACCGCCGCGTCCACGAACCGCCCGTCCGGCAGGGCCAGCGCCCCCTCCTCCGCCGCCGCGGCCCCGACGACCTCCTCCGCCGCCTCGATCTCCTCGGCCGAGGGAAGGTAGGCCGCCTCGATGACCGGGAGCTGACGGGGATGGATCGCCGCCCGGCCCCAGAACCCCAGGTCGCGGCCGTGCGCGCAGGAGCGGGCCAGCCCGTCGGTGTCGCGTACGTCCGGGTGGACCGACTGCGCGGGCGGCGCCAGGCCGGCCGCGCGGGCCGCGACCACCGCCCGACTGCGCGGCCAGGCCAGCCCCGCCTCGTCCCGCACCCCCAGTTCCGCGCGCAGATCGGCCTCGCCGAGCGCGAGGCCGCACAGCGCCGGGTGTGCGGTGGCGATGGCGAAGGCGTGCTCGATGCCGAGCGCCGATTCGAGCAGGGCGTACAGGTCCGGCGGGCCACCGGCCGAGGCCCAGGCGGCGGCGCGAAGGACGTCGGCCGTGCCCTGGACCTTGGGCAGCCGCAGCCCGGCCAGGCCCGGCAGTCCGGCCAGGGTGCGGATTTCGGTCTCGGCGAGCGGGCCGTCCAGCGCATTGACGCGCACATGAACGGGGGCGGGGCCCGGCGCCGGGTCGGTCAGGAGCTCGGCGGTGGCGCGCAGCGCACGGTCCTTGCGGTCGCCGGCGACCGCGTCCTCCAGGTCGACCACGATCACATCCGCCCCGCAGCCGAGCGCCTTGGCGACCGTGTCCGGCCGGTCGCCGGGGACGTACAGCCAGGTCAGGGGAGGGGAGACCGTGGGCTCCGGAGGGGTCACAGCGCGCCCGCCTCCCGCAGTCCGGCGATCTCGGGGCCGGTCATTCCGAGTTCGGCCAGCACCTCGTCGGTGTCCGCGCCGTGCGGGCGGCCCGCCCAGTGGATGGCGCCGGGTGTCTCGGAGAGCCGGAAGAGAACGTTCTGCATCCGTACGGTGCCGAGCTCGTCGTCCGGGACCTCGGTGATCGATTCCAGGGCCCGGTACTGCGGGTCCGCCAGCACATCGCGGATGTCATGGACCGGCGCGATGGCCGCCTCGGCCCGTTCGAAGGCGGCGAGGACCTCGTCCCGGCCGTGCCGGGCGATCCAGCCGCCGACCGCCGCGTCCAGCTCGTCGGCGTGCCGGGCGCGCCCCTCGCCGGTGGTGAACCAGGGCTCGTCGATCAGCTCCGGCCGGCCCACCAGCCGCATCACCCGCTCCGCGATGGACTGGGCCGAGGTGGAGACCGCCACCCAGCAGCCGTCGGCGGTGCAATAAATGTTGCGGGGCGCGTTGTTGGTGGAGCGGTTGCCGGTACGGGGCTGGACGTAGCCGAGCTGGTCGTACCAGATGGGGTGCGGGCCGAGCACGGTCAGCATCGGCTCGATGATCGCCATGTCGACGACCTGGCCCCGGCCGGTGGCATCCCGGCCGCGCAGCGCGGCCATCACGGCGTATGCGGTGGTGAGGGCGGCGACGGAGTCGGCGAGGCCGAACGGCGCCAGCGTCGGCGGGCCGTCCGGCTCCCCGGTGAGCGCGGCGAACCCGCTCATCGCCTCGGCGAGGGTGCCGAATCCGGGGCGCCGGGCGTACGGGCCGAACTGCCCGAAGCCGGTGACGCGGGCGAGCACCAGGCGCGGGTTTGCGGCGGCGAGTTCGGGCCAGCCCAGGCCCCATTTCTCCAGGGTGCCGGGGCGGAAGTTCTCGATGATGACGTCCGTATCGGCGGCGAGGCGCAGCAGGACGTCGCGGCCGCCCGGTGTGGACAGGTCGAGGGTCATCGTCTTCTTGTTGCGGCCCAGCAGCTTCCACCACAGGCCCACGCCGTCCTTGGCGGGCCCGTGTCCGCGTGCGGGGTCGGGCCGCCGCGGATGCTCGACCTTGATCACCTCGGCGCCGAAGTCCCCGAGCATGGTGGCGGCGAGCGGCCCGGCGAAGAGCGTGGCGAGGTCGAGGACGCGGAGCCCGGCGAGGGGGCCCGCCGGGGCGGGCCCGGGCAGCGGGTACTCGTACAGGGTGGTCAGGGAGGGGTCGGTCATGGCGCGGGCGCCTCCGGTCGGTCGGGATGGGCATACGTGGCCTGCGTGGCCTGCGTGGCTCGCGCGGCCGGTACGGCCAGTGCGGCGGTGCGCGCGGCGAGGGTGTCGAAGCCGATGCCGTCCAGGCCTCCCCCAAGCTCTCGGCTTCTCCCCCACTCGCGGCTCCGCTCGACCGGGGGGACCCCCATGAGCAGGGAGGTACCCCCAACGCTGGTGGCGAGCCGGCCCCGCAGCGGTGCGATCCAGCGGCGGGGGAGGGCGGCGGGGCGGCCCGCGAGCAGGCCGGTCAGCGAGCCGGCGGTCGCGCCGTTGGAGTCGGTGTCCCAGCCCCCCGACACCGCACGGCAGATGGCACCGCTGAAGTCCCCGTCGGCGTGGGTGAGCGCGGCGGCCAGCAGGGCGGCGTTGGGCACGGCGTGCACCCAGTGGTGGTGGCCGTAGGTGCGGTGCAGCCGGTCGACGACGGCCGGGAAACCGTCCGCGGTGCCGGTGGGCTCGTCGCGCGCCGCCGCGATCCCGAAGCGGACGGCCTGCGCGAGCCGGGACCGTCCGGGGATCACCGCGAGCCCGGCCCGCAGCGCACCGTGCACGTCCGCGCCGCCGCCCGCCGCCTCCGCCATGGCGGCGGCCACGAACATCGCCGCGTACACCCCGTTCGCGGTATGGCTGAGCGTGGCGTCCCGCCAGGCCCCCTCCGCCGCGGCCGCCGGGTCGCCCGGATGCGTCCAGCCGTGCACGTCCGCGCGGATCTGTGCCCCGATCCACTCCCGGAACGGATTGCGGTACCGCGCGGTGCCCGGCGGCTCGATGCCGTCCAGGAGGTTGCGGTACGCGATGCGCTCGGCGGTGAAGGTACGGCCCGCCGGCAGTTCGTCCAGCCACAGCCGCGCCACATCGCAGGTGGTGAAGCCGTGGCCGTGGCGTTCGAGCAGCAGCAGCCCGAGCAGCGGGTAGTTGAGGTCGTCGTCCTCGGGCATCCCGTCGATGTTCTCGGCGAGCGAGGTGGAGCTGCTGCGGCGGTTCCACGGATAGCGGGCGGCCACCGCCGGATCGAGTCCGACTTCGGTGAAGTACGAGGTCAGTGGCCAGTTCCCGGTCGCGCGGGCGAGCGCCCGGATGCCGGCCAGCGGCAGCTTCTCGACGGGCTTGCCGAGCAGGCAGCCGGCCGCCCGCCCGAGCCAGGCGGCTTCCAGGCGGAGGGCGAGGTCTTCTGGGCCGGGTGCCTGATGTGCCGTCAGCCCGGCTCGGTGCAGGGGCTGTTGCAGTGCCCGGATCGCCGCCAGCCCCGTCGGCTCTGCCTCGTCCGACGGGCAGGGCAGCAGGCCGAGTTCCTCCAGCAGCCGCTCGGCGAGCGGGCGCAGCGACGGGTCCGAGGGCGCGGCGGACGCCCCGGCCCGGTCGGGCGGCGGTGCGCCGCCCGCCGCCCGCCACCGCCGGGCGATCCCGGCCGCCTCCCGTCCGTCCTCTGCCGCCTGCCGCAGCTCGTGCCCGACCAGGTCCTCCGGCTGCACCCAGGTCACCCGGAGCGACGGCGGGGCCGTCGTGGCCACGGTCATCCCTCCGCGACGCCGGTGAGGGTGGCGAAGGCCTGCTCATGGGCGCGGCGGCGGGCCCGGTCGCGGGCGAAGACCTCGCGGGCGACGGCCGCCAGGGCCGCCGCCGGGGCGTGCAGATCGAGGCGGCTGGCGCGGGCGACCTCCGTACTCCACTCCGCCGGCACGGCCGCGGCGCCGTGCAGTGCGCCCGAGATCGCGCCGCTCATCGTGGCGATGGAGTCGCAGTCGCGGCCGTAGTTCACCGACCCGAGGACCGTGCCGCGGAAGTCGCCGCCACAGGCGAGCAACAGGCCCAGCGCGATGGGGAGTTCCTCGATGGAGTGCAGCCGGGAGGGGCGGCGGGCGCCCAGTGACGGGTTGCGGTAGTCGGGGCCCACGGTGTCGAAGGGGGCGACGGCCGCGCGCAGCGGCGCCAGCGCGGACTCGAAGCCGGTGTAGAGCGCGGCGGCCTCGCAGACCGCCTCGATCGCGGCGCGGGTGCCGTCCTTGGCGAGCCGCAGCGCATGGCCGATGACGGAGCCCACGGTGGCGTCCGGCACGAACGCGGCGGCCACGGCGGCGGCGAAGACGCCTGCCGCCTCCCGTCCGTAGGAGGACTGATGGGCGCCGGAGAGGTCCAGCGCCTCGGCGTACGCCCGGTCCGGATGGCCGGCGTTGACGATGCCGACCGGCGCCATGTACATCGCCGCACCGCAGTTGACGATGTTGCCGACGCCCGCCTCGCGCGGGTCGATGTGCCCGTAGTGCAGCCGCGCCACGATCCACTTCTCGGCGAGGAAGATGCGGTGCAGCGGCAGCGCCTCGTCCTCCAGCTCGGGGATCCAGCGCGGGGTGCCGATGAGGTCCGGTACGAGGTGGTCGGCGATGTCGAAGGCGTCGAGGTGGTCGCGGACCTTCTCGTAGACCCGTACCAGCGCATGGGTCATGAGGGTGTCGTCGGTCACATGGCCGTCGCCCTTGTGGAACGGCGCGATGGGGCGTGCGGTGCGCCAGTCCTCGTGGAACGGGCCGACGATGCCTGTGACCCGGCCGCCGTGCCGGGCCGTGATCTGCTCCGGCGTCCAGCCCTCGACGGGCCCGCCGAGGGCATCGCCGACGGCGGCGCCGACCAGGCAGCCGGCCGCCCGGTCCTCCAGGGCGGCGTTCCCGGTGGCCGGGTCCTGGGCCGGGGCCGGTTCCGGGGCGGTCTGCATCGTGTGCGTCATGTGCGGGTGAGTCCTTTCAGGGTGGGGGCGGCGGGGGAGTGGGGCGGGGGCGGGAGGGCGTCGCGGCGGGCGGCCCGGCGGGTGGCCGGTTCCGTACCGGCCAGCCGCCCGGCCAGCTCGACGAGATCGGTGCCGGCCAGGCGCGGCAGGGCGCAGCCCGACAGCACCCGGCAGGCGTCGCGCCAGGTGCGCGGCAGGGCGCGGGCGCCGCCGAGCGCACCGGTCAGCGCGCCGGCGAGGGCCGGCGCGGAGTCGGCGACGCGGGAGAGGCAGGCGGCGGCCGGCACCGCCTCGGCGACCCGGCCGCCGCCCGCGATGGCGAGGGCGAGCGCCACGGGAACGGTCTCGGCCGCGGCGATGCCGTAGCTGTAGACGTGGTCGACGATCTCGTGCTCCAGGACGGGGACCAGCGCAAACGCGGTACCGGGCCGGTCGGTGGCCGCGGCGCGGGCGAGCTCGACCGCATGCAGGGCGTTACGGCGGATCTCGGTGCCCTCGGGGAGCTGGCCGAGGGCCGCGGCCACGCAGTGGTCCACCGGCGCCCCGCCGAGCGCCGCCGCGACCGCCGCGGCCATCGCGCGGGCGCCGTGCACCCCGTCGCCGTCCTGGGTGTAGCGCGCGTCGTACTCGGCGAGCCCGGCCGCCGCGGCCGGCTCACCGGGATGGACCACGGCCAGCACAACGGCCCGTACACAGGCCGCGTCGTCGAAGTAGTGCGGGTTGTCGTGCCCGGTGGCGGGCGGCCGCAGCCCGGCGGCCAGGTTGCCGAGCCCGGCCCGTACGGAGATCCGGGCGCGCAGCGGCAGCACCGCGGACTCCACCTCGGGCGCCCGGTCGGCGGCCGCGGCGATCTCCCCGGCCAGCGCGTTCCAGGCCAGGTCGAGGGCGGCCCGCAGCCGGTCGTCCTGGCCCGGGTCGCTGAGCCGGTCACCGGCGGCGGTCAGCACCGCCTCGGCGGTGAAGGCCGCCCACTCGGCGTCGTCCGAGGGGCCGAGCCGCAGGGGCTCGGGCGGCTGGTTGAGGGCGATGGGGACGGGCAGCGTGGTGGTGGCGTTCTGCTCGGCGAAGGTGTCCAGCTCGCGGGTCAGCCGCCGGGTCCACTCGGGCATCCGTGCCGCCCGGTGCCGGGCCGCGGGCCATCCGGCGGCGTCCCCGGAGGCCAGCCCGAGCAGCAGGCCCTCGATACGGTCCCGGGCCGCGGTCATACGGCCGCCCCGGCCGGCACACCCGCAGGTGCCAGCAGCTCCGCGATGTCCCGTACGTGGTAGCCGGCCATCGAGGGCAGGCAGCTGCCGCGGGCCGGGCCGATGGCGGCCGTCCAGTGCTCCGGGATCGCGGCGGCGCCGCCCAGAGCTCCCGCCAGCGCGCCCGCCACCGCCGCCGTGGTGTCGGCGTCGCGGCCCATGTTCACCGCGGTCAGGACCGAGCGGGTGAAATCGCCGCCGGCCGCCGCGAAGGCCCCGAAGGCCAGCCCGACGGCCTCGGGCGCCAGGTCCGTCCAGGGGTAGCCGCCGACGACGACCGCGGAGCGCACCGCGCGCTCCGTCCCGAGCTGGGTCATGCCCGGGTCGTGCCGGCAGCGCTGGGCCGCGCCGACCGCGCGGCGCAGTGAGCGGGCGGTCCAGGAGTCCTCGGGGACGACGGAGAGCGCGGCCGCGATCACCGCGTCGGTGATGGGGGTCCCCCCTGGACCGGAGCTTGTCGAAGGCCCCGGGGGGACGCCGACCATGGCGGTGGCGACCCCGGCGGCCACCGCCCGGCCGCCGTAGATCCCCTCGCCGTCGTGGCTGACCGTCCCGTCGATGGCCACCAGGCGGGCGGCCTCGGTGGGGCGCCCGGCGGCGAACACCCCGAACGGCGCGGCGCGCATCGCCAGGCCGTCGCTCCAGGCGTGCCGGTGCTGCGCCGAGATCGGGGCGGCGAGACCGCGGCGCAGGTTCTCCAGGGTGCCGCGCTCGCTGAAGCCCGCGCCGCGGAACGGCCCCTCGTCGCGGTCGGCGATCCACTGGTGCCAGGCGGCCTCGACATGGGCGACGGTCAGCGCCGAGCCGTGCGCGGCCAGCAGCAGCCCGGAGAAGATCGCGTACTCGGTGTCATCGGTGCCGGCCGGGTCGTCCTCGACATAGCCCTCGATACGGCCCCAGCGGCGGCGGATCTGCGAGGGCTTCATGTTCTCCGCGGGCGCGCCGAGCGCATCGCCGACCGCGAGCCCGAGCATCGCCCCGAGGGCCCGGTCACCCGGCGCACCGGGCACGGCGGCCGGCGGGGGCGGGAGATCCGGTGCGCTCATGGCGGGCCCTTTCGTCTGCGGGTCGGGGTGTATCCGTCCCACGCGGCGGGCCGCCTTTCCTGCGCTGCGCGGCGAGGTCACCCGGTCGACGCGGCGCCTGACGGGACGTCAGCATTCTGTTTTCGGTAAACCCGCAGTTCAGGGCGGTAAGTTCGGCCTTCCTTGCTAGCGGCGGAGGGTGCATCGCGCATAGCGTCGAGGCGTTGCAGGGGGAAGCGCCGCCATCGGCCCACACCTCGTGGAAGGGGGAGGACCCCGGATATGTCCGTCATGGAGATCATGGACAGCGCGGCGCCGACGCATGTGGCGCACCGTGACAATCACACCCACCGTGACGTCAACGGCGGCTGGCTGCGCCCCGCCGTCTTCGGTGCGATGGACGGCCTGGTCTCGAACCTCGCCCTGATGACCGGTGTCGCCGGCGGCTCCCTGTCGCAGCAGACGATCGTCATCACCGGCCTGGCGGGCCTGGCCGCCGGTGCCTTCTCGATGGCCGCCGGGGAGTACACCTCGGTCGCCTCGCAGCGTGAGCTGGTGCTGGCCGAGCTGGACGTCGAGCGGGCCGAGCTGCGCAAGCACCCGAAGGACGAGCTGGCGGAGCTGGCCGCCCTCTACGAGTCGCGGGGCGTCGAGCCGGCGCTCGCCCGGGAGGTCGCCGAACAGCTCTCGAAGGACCCCGAGCAGGCGCTGGAAATTCACGCTCGCGAAGAATTGGGAATAGACCCGTCCGACCTTCCTTCTCCCGCTGTTGCCGCCATTTCTTCCTTCGGATCGTTTGCTTTGGGCGCGCTTTTGCCCGTACTTCCTTATCTCCTGGGAGCTTCGGCCCTGTGGCCGGCGGTGGCGCTCGCGCTGCTCGGGCTCTTCGGCTGCGGTGCGGTGGTGGCGCGGGTGACGGCGCGTACGTGGTGGTTCAGCGGATTGCGCCAATTGGCCCTGGGTGGCGCGGCCGCGGGTGTGACGTACATCCTGGGAACGTTGTTCGGAACCGTCGTAGGGTGACGCGCGGCGCGGGGCCTCGCACAATTAACGCGTTACCCAGCGGTTTCGGTTTGTTGACGACCGGGCATAAGGCCCAGGCGTCGCGGGCAATGTCGCTCGCCGGACGCCGCATTACGGGATGGCGGAGTGTCCGCCCGTGTCCTTGATCCACCGCAGTGCGCGGTGTCCGTATGTTGGAAGGCACTATCCGCTTTTCGAGAAGCGGGCCATCCTGTAACCTGCACGAAATTTCGCGGAGGGCCAACGTCGTCCCTCGGCAATGCCTATGCCACGACGACGTTGGGAGAGCCGATGCGTTCCGCGTCCACGCACTCCGCGACCACCGGCAGCGCTCGCGCCGCCTGGTCGCCCATGGACGGGCGCCCCGCCCAGCAGGGGATGTACGACCCTCGCAATGAGCACGACGCCTGCGGCGTCGGCTTTGTGGCCACCCTCACCGGCGAGGCCAGCCACACGTTGGTCGAGCAGGCGCTCACCGTCCTGACGAACCTGGAGCACCGCGGTGCCACGGGCTCCGAGCCCGACTCCGGCGACGGCGCCGGCATCCTGCTCCAGGTCCCGGACGCGTTTCTGCGCGAGGAAGCCGCCTTCGAGCTCCCCGAGGCCGGCGCCTACGCCGTCGGTATCGCCTTCCTGCCGTCCGAGGCCCGCGAGGCGGCCGACGCCGTCTCACGCATCGAGACGATGGCCGTCGAAGAGGGCCTGAACGTCCTCGGCTGGCGCGTCGTCCCCGTCGCCCCGCGAGCTGCTCGGC
>NZ_JBEZJZ010000188.1:0-9109 GCF_040651455.1 Streptomyces sp. NPDC048483 | reverse complement strand
CGGTCGCCGGCACGGACACCAAGGGCTTCAGCGGTGACGACGGCCCCGCCACCGCCGCCCAGTTGAATGCCCCCTTTGGGGTGGCGGTGGACAGCATCGGCACCCTCTACATCGCCGACTTCGACAACCATCGGATCCGGAAGATCACGGCCGATGGGAAGATCAGCACGGTCGCCGGCACGGACACCAAGGGCTTCGACGGTGACGACGGCCCGGCCGCATCTGCCCAGCTGAACAAACCGATCGGGGTCGCTGTGGACCGCGTCGACACCCTCTACATCGCCGACCACGCCAACCACCGGGTTCGGAAGGTCGCGTTGCCGAAGAGGGCCGGGCTGCCCGATTCGGGCACGGTCGTCTCCTGGGCCAACGTCCGCAGCAGGCTGCGGATGGCGGTCCAGCGTGAGTCCATCAAGGACGGGGCCGAGATCCACCAGTCCCTCGCCGCCCCCAGGGGCCACCAGCGGTGGCGGCTGGTCGTGGCGGGCCAGGACAACGGCGACGTCCTGTACACGATCGAGAACGTGCGCAGCGGCAAGGTCCTGGAGATCGTCGGAGCGCACGAGACGGCCGGGGCGGTAGTCGGGCAACGCACCTACGAGGGTGACGACGCACACCACCAGCACTGGCGGCTGATCCCGGTGAGCTCCGCGACCGACACCCCGCCGGCGTACGAGATCGCGAACCGGAACAGCGGTCTGCTCCTGCGAGTCGACACCAACGCCCGCACAGCGATCAAGCAGCACAGGGCGGAGGGCGACCACCGGGACCGGCAGTGGCACCTGCTCCCCGTGTGACGCACGACGGGTCAGGAGCGACCTCGCCCCCGACCATGCCTGGCCAGCCTTCCGTTATGCGTGAGCGATGCGTGAGCGGACGGTGGAACATGAGCCATCAGGGGCAGGACTGACTATCGGGCTGGGTGGCGCTGACCTGCGAGGACAGCACCACCCAGCCCGATCCAGTACCCCTGGATCAGGAATTCGATCCCGCTCCTAAAGCGGGTGCCGCAGGTTCGAATCCTGCCGGGGGCACAACGCATTACCACTCTGACCTGGGGGGTTTCTACCCCAGGGAGGGGCGGGCTCTACCCGGCCTCGGACTCGTCGTCCGGGGCCGTTTGCGTGAGCGGACGGGGAGTTGATCTCCCCAATATTGCCCAACGGATCAGCATCTTCCGACATGGGCTCGTCGGCCTCGTCGGCTTGGACGTCCACGGGAGAAGATCCGCGCCAGGAACGCCGTCACCCGAGCCAAGGCTCTCACTCCTGAGCGGTGCCGCCGTATCCCCGGATCCCGGGGAGAGACCGGGAAAGTCATCAACCACTTCAGCTTCTGCCGGTGGGACCGGATGACGGCAACCAAGCTCGACGGCCAGGGCAGGCTCGAGGAACAGGTCCGGTTCATCGAAACCGAGATCGGCACCGGCCGACACGACGTGCGTGACGCGGACACCGAGGTGCACATCAGCAACCTCACGGCGTGGGGGGGGTGTTTAACGACACCGTCAACGGCCGCAGCTGCGGCACCGCGTCGCCGACGCCCTGCGCTGACGGCACGACCCTGGCAAGGGGCCCCGGAACCGTCCCTGACCGCCTTCACGGCAAATCACACGGCCGGGGCCTCTCCGTTCCGGCTCCGGCCCCGCCCCCTCATGTCGAACCGTCCTGCGCGCCGTCGGGCGGTTGAATAACCGCCCGGATGCATGATGGGGTCCTTCGTGAGAATCTGATGAATAGGTGATGCGGCCGATCAAGGGCCGCCCGTCGACGGACGACCGACCGTCACACCGAGGGCCGGAGATTCCCACATCGGACAGGGCCTTCTCATGGCCACCCTCCTTTCTCCGCAGCCCCTGGACGGATTCCTCAAGTCGGTGGGGTCGGCCGTATGAGGAGGGCCGCCGACTGCCCGACGCTGCTGGTCGAAAGCGCCCACGCCTTCGAGGAGATGAAGGCGTACATCCAGGACCGGTACGAGGGCGTGTACGCCCTGGAGAGCTCCGTGGACACCGACGGGCGGGTGGTCGACCACATCCCTGCGGACGCGCATCCCGCCGCGCGACGCTGGGGAGGCCTCGCTACGGCCCCAGACGAAGACCCTCCGCACGTGCCCGAACCGTACGGGCAGAAGCGGTCGGACCCAAGGTCCGAGCAGATCGTGCATCCCGAGGCGGGCCGTCCGGTGACGGCACAGGTCCTTCCGGCCGACACGACCCCGCTGTAACAGACAGGACGAGCCATGGCATTCGGAATATTCCCCAAGGACCAGGAACAGCTCAGGCTGCCGCCGGGGGCGACGACCGGCCTTGTCGAGTTCACCGTTCCCAAGACGGCGGGCAAGATGTTCCTCCGTATCGTCGCCGTCGGGTCCGGCTCCGAACCCCTGGGCGGTGCGGCGCCGACCATCCAGCTCCGGGCGGGTTCGGGCGTCATCGCGACGGTTCCGGCGGAACCGGCGGAACGAGTGTCCATCCACGACGAGAACGCCGAGGCCGTCGCCGGAGCGTCCTGGATCCGCGAGGCCAACGACGTCTTCAAGGTGAGCATCGTCATCAGCAAGAAGTCGGAACGCAAATGGAGGCTCAGAATAACGAACAACGATCCCGAGGAATTGGGCTTCGTCTGGGTGACGTCGACCGACGAGGCGGAGACTCTTCAGCCGCGTATCTCGCCTGCGGGAGAGCAGAGATCGTTCGGGACGAAGGCCGTCTTCAACGAGCCGCTCCCGGTCATCACCGTGGTCGTCGCCAACATCGGTACCGGGGCACTGGGAATCACCGATCCGCCCGACACGGACATCGGGGGCGGCTTCACCCTGATGGCGCGGCCCAACAGGATTCAGCCCAATCATGCCGACTCCCTCGTCTTCAAGGCGCAACCCGTCACACCCGGAAGGCCGGAGGACGAACTGCGAACCCAGTACGTCATCGGCACCGCCAGTGACAGTACGGCAGCCGAGAGAACGATCACCCTCTCCCGTCTCGGGGTCTCGCCGCCTCCGCCCTTGAGCCACAAACCGACAAAGGACAGGAAGGACAACAAGGACAGCAAGGAAGACGTGATAGATAAGGGGCATGGCGCTCCCCCGGAATACATCGGTGTCGCCGGACCGGTCGACGTGGACTCCCTGTTCGGGGCCGGCGAGGAAAGCATGACACGCCAACTCGTCGAGCTGGAAGAGAAGTTCGCGACACTCGCCCACTTCATCCCCCCCGAACTGCGCCCGGATCTGTCCGCGAACCTCCTCGCTCGGGAGACGGAACCCGTGGCGGGACCGGGCGCCGACGAGGCCGAGGGCAGGCAGCGGGAGGGCCGCTGACCGCCATGTGGCTGGTACTCGGCGATCCCGCGGATCGTGCCGCGGTCTGGGCCTACGAGGGACTGCGGAAGCGCGGCCTGGCACCGCTGGAACTCCTCACACCGGACGCGCTGATCCGCTCGGCTCGGCAGGAACACCGCGTGGGGCCCGACGGCGCGAGCTTCCGCATCCGCCTCGCCGACGGGCGGCCACTGGAAAGCGGTGACATACGAGGCGTACTCAACCGGATCGTCCGCGCCCCGGTCCGCCCCCCGGTGCTCGCCACGCGGGCCGACAGCGACTACGCCGCGGACGAGTTGAACGCGCTGATGCTCAGCTGGCTTCTGTGCGTCGCCCCGGTCACCGTCAACCGGCCCTCTCCCGTGGGCTTCTGCGGGGCATGGCGCTCGGCGGCGGAGTGGGCAGTGCTCGCAGCGCGGGCCGGCCTGCCCGTGCCGGCCGTCGCCCTGTCCAGCCGCACCGGTGCGGCGCCGCAGGACCGACCGGCAACCCACTCCGTCGTGGTGTTCAAGGAGCAGGTCTTCGGAGGTGAGCGCCTGCCGGATGCGCGGTGCCTGCCCAACGTCGTACCGGCCTGCGTCCGGCTGGCCCGGCTCGCCGGTACGCAACTGCTGGGCGTCGGCCTGCGCCACGACGGGAAGTCGGTGAGCTTCGCCGGGGCGACTCCCGTGCCCGACCTGCGGATCGGGGGCGGTGCACTCGTCGACGGGCTGCACCGGCACTTCGCCGGTGTGCCGGTGACGGCCGGATGATCGCCGTCTGTGGGATCCCCAGCGATCCACCTACCGCGCTGGTGATCGCCGCACTCGAGCGAATGGGCTTTGCCCATGTCGTGCTGTACCAACGGCGGTTCGAGGAGACGTCTGTCGACATCGAGATCTCCGGCGGAGAGATCCGGGGACTGCTGTCCGGCGACCACGGGCATCCGCCCGTCGACTGCTCCGAGGTGACCGGTGTCTACACCCGACTCATGGACTGGCGCCTGCTGCCGGAGGTGCGCGACGGCTCCGACGAGACGGCACAGCGGTGCCGGGCCTGGCACGAGGCGCTGAGCAACTGGACCGAGATCGCGCCCGGTTGCGTGATGAACCGCGCCGCCGCCTCGGCCTCCAACCGGTCGAAGCCCTACCAGTCCCAGCTGATCCGCCAGGCCGGGTTCTCCGTGCCGGACACCCTGGTCACCAACGACCCGGACATAGTTCGCGACTTCAGGGCACGGCACGGCCGGTTGATCTACAAGTCGGTCAGCGCGGTGAGGTCCGTCGTGCGCGAACTCGACGACGAAGCAGCCCAAAGACTCCTCCTCATACGCGGCTGCCCGGTCCAGTTCCAGCGTTATGTCCCCGGAACCAACGTACGGGTGCACGTGGTCGCCCAGAACGTGTTCGCCACCCGGGTTGACACCGACCAGGTGGACTACCGCTACATCCAGGAGGAGGGCGGCCGAACGGAGTTCTCCGCCTGGGAGTTGCCCGACGACCTGGCGGAGCGGTGCCGGAAGCTGGTGAGTGGGCTCGGCCTCGCCCTCGCCGGTGTCGACCTGATCCTCACCGACGACGGAGAGGCGTACTGTCTGGAGGTGAATCCCAGCCCCGGCTTCAGCTGCTACGAGACCCGCACCGCCCAGCCGATCTCCCACGCCGTCGCGCTGGCCCTGCAACGGGGGTAAGCCCGGGCCCCGCTACCCGCCCCAGAGGTGCACGGTCGACTGCTCGCCCTGTTGCTCGCTGGGGCCGCCCCCGGCGATGCCGGGCGGATACGCCGTCGGCTGGGCGAAGAGGAGCCCGGTTACCTCACCTGGGTGCCCCTCACCGCAGAGGCTCGCGCGAAGGCGGCCGGCGACCCGACGCGTGCGTACGACGAGCCCTGGCCCGGGCCGAGAACCTCACCGTCGACGGCCTTGGCGCGCTGCTCGGTCGCCCCGCCCCGGTCGTCGATCAATGCGTGTACGAGCACGCCGAGGCCCGCCCGTGGATGCGCCGTCTCATCCTCTCCCCTGGGCGGCACCCCGAGCCCACCGCGCTCGCCTCTCTGCTGGCCCGTATCCGCGCCACCACCCAGGAAGCGTCGGCACTCCCCCATGTCGTGGGTGCGGCTGTGGTGAGCGAAGCACCCGAGCTGGCCGAGCACGCCCTGTGCACCTGCGGCCGCGGGCTTACCACGGCCGAGCGGCTGCGCGGGGTACTCGGGCTGTTTTCGCATCCCGACCGGCTGCGCGCGCTGCTCACCCCGACCTCAACGCCACCGAAATCGCCGTCCTCCACCACCCCCACACCACAGCCCCTCGCTGTATGCCCTCACCGCAGCGAAACTGTGCAACCACCCTCTGGCCTGGTCACACCGCACCCAGCACCCCCTCCCCTCCATGCCGCCATCCAGATGGACAAAAACCACCCAGACAACCGCCGCACCATCGACTGGGAATCAGACAACGACGACTGGCACAGCGGCCGCCGGTGCCACGGACACGACCACCGACTCACACCAGCCCAGTGACCAGCAACTTCAGTATGAGCAACGCTCATTGGTGGGGGAATGACGTCCAGGCTCTGCGGTGCGGTGGCTGAGTGCCCGCGTGGGGGAATCTGAGTACGCACGCTGATGCGGTGTGCGGCCTCGCGGAGTTGGTTGGCTGTACGCATGACCGTTCTCCCTGCCGCGCCGTCGAGCGGCGCCGACCTGGACGTGGTGAAGTCCGCCAGCCGTAGCCGGAGGACCGCCATGATCGCCCTGGGTCTGCTCCCTGCCGCCTGGTTCCACGCCGGCTCTCCCCCGAGTGCATCCGGGTCAGCTGACCTTGTCGACCGGCGGGCGAGGCCAGGACGATACCGTCGAACGGTCCGCCGTACGCTGCCGCGAACGCGACGGCGTCGGTGGCTCCGTCGCGGCGGAAGGACCTGACTCCGTTCGGGACGAGGTTCAGCATGCCCGAGGCGGGAAGCCGGACGAGGCCGTCGTTTGCCTTGCCCGGGTTGATGGGGATCCACGATTTTGGCTCTGACCGCGGTTCCGTGAACGATCTTGAGTATGGCGGAATCGCCGAGAGATGCTGTGGCGCGTGGAGAGCGACCGTAAAGGCGTGTGGGCGCCGATCGAGGATGAACTGCTGCGTGTTTTGTCACTACCGCTGGACTGCCTCGCCGCCGCTGAGCATCAGGTGCTGCCCGTTGGGGCGGCCGAGGAGTGGGGCATCCCGGAAGCCGACCGGGCGGCCTTGCGAGAGTGGGGGCTGCCGCGATTGCCGCTCTTCACCCCCAGGCCGCAGGTCGGGATCGACCCCGTGCTGGTGCCCAACCTGGCAGGCGACCACGAGCGCCGTCTGGTCAAGGAAGGACAACGCCTCTACGACCTGGGCTTCTGGGGGCCCGCCGAGGACAGCTGCGTCGTCGGCGTGGTCCCCGGCGAGGGTCGTGTGCTGCGCCTCCTCCCCGCGCCGATCACCGTCGACGACCTGCCGGAGATCCTGAGGCCCCACCACGCGGGACTCCACAAACCGGCAGTGTCCCTCTTCAGCTCCTCCATCGCCCAGTACGTCGAAACTGCCTGGCGCTGGCATGCGGCGCTGCAGATCCTGCGGCAGATCGAGTCACCGCCGCACATGGCCCCCGAGGGGGAGGTTGTCACCCATTACGACCGTCTCTACGCGTGTGTGGATCTCATCGTGGACGCGGTGCGCCGCCTCGACCCCGGAATCGCCGCAGAAGATCGGCAGTCGGTCTGGACCGAACTCATCCGAGAGGGCTCTGTCTGACATGGGGAGCCGCACTGTCATGAAACTGCGGTCAGACCCAAGTGCGGCGCTCAGTGAGGTGCGTCAGCAGCGAGCCAGGTCGTCGGGAGCGGCCGACGGCGTCACTACCCGTTCGCTCCAAGGGTCTGGTCGGCCGTCGCGAAGCGGTGCTCCGTCGGCTTCAGCACTTCGTAGAGGTAGCCGAAGTACTTCGTTTCCGCCGTTTCGGTGAGCACCGCCAGCAGGAAGGCGAGGCACCCCATGTCGTGGTGCTCCCACAGGGGGCCGCGCCCCTCGTTGTAGAGCACGGTCCAGTCGTCAGGGTGCTGACCGGGCCGCGCCAGCCAGTACAAGAACGCTCCCGAGCCCTCCTCGAATGCCCACGGCAGGACCCTCGCCCCCGCCTCCTGCAGGCCGGCGGGCTTGTCCTCGAACTCCCACAGGTCGGCCAGGATCTCGTCCCGTTCCGTCGTCTGCGCGTGCAGGTCGCAGTCGTTGTAGGCGGAGTCGGGGACGAGCAGCCAGATCGTCTCGTCGAAGATGCCGTCGCCGTATGTCTCGACGAGCTGCTTGTAGTCGGCGGGCAGAGCCGCGCCGAGGGCGCGCTCGGCTTGCGTCCAGTCCACCGCGGGTGGCGGATTGGCGGGCGGCGGGCAGAGGCGGACGAGCGCATCGAGGGCGATCATGGAACGGACGCTACCGGAACTCCAGCCGGTACCCGTCGGCGGGTCGACAGGCCGGGCGAAGCGGTCCACCGCCGCCTCCTTGACCTCTGCCGGCCCCTCGACGGCACCCCAGGGACCTCGGCGATCCCCGCGCAGCGCAAGGCCCGCCGCGCGTACGCGAACCGCGTCAACGCCCTCGAAGCCCCGGCCTGACCAAGATCAGCGGCTTAGTGGTCGGCTCCTTGAATCCTTCGGGGGTTGATCACGTTGCCAGCGCCACGGAGGATTCTTCGTGGTGATCGGCGGTCTGCCGGTCGAGCCTGGCCAGCAGATCATCCAGGTCGGAGGTGGTGAACTTCCACTGGAACGGCTGTGCCGTGGCGTTGTAGCGGTCTTCGAAGGCTCGGAGCCGGTCCCCGACCTGGGTGAGGTCGGTGGAGTCGTTGGGCGAGACGACCTTGCGCTGCACGACGGAGAAGAAGATCTCCACCTGGTTCAACCAGGAGGAGTGCACCGGGGTGTGGACCATGACCGCGTTCGGGAATGCGGCGGTCAGCCGGTCTGCGGCCTTCTTCCCGCGGTGGGAGGAGCCGTTGTCGACGATCCAGAAGACGCGCTTGGCGCTGGCGTACGGTTCCTGGCTCATGACCTGGGCGGCCGGGGCCATGAACGGGTCGATGCCGGTCCGAGCCTCGGTGCGGCCGAATGCCTTGGCGTGGTGGACGTCGTGGGCGGCCAGGTAGGCCAGGGCGCCGCTACGGCCGTAGGTGTGGTTGACCCGCATGGCGCGGGCCTCGCCGGGGGCGAGGGTGGGGTGGCAGCGGGCCTGGATGGAGGTCTTCTCGTCGGCGCTGATGACGTACTCGTCCTCGCCGAGGGGTTGGCCCTGCCAGGTGCGTGCGTACAGGTCCAGCACCCGGGCCGCCTTGGTGCGGAAGTCGGAGTCGGTGATGAAGATCCAGGAGCGGTGCTGCCAGGGCTTGAGCGCGTCCTCAGTCAGCCGGCGTCGCACGGTGGAGGGCGACACCGCGGTCACGATCTGGCGGGTGATGGCCTCGCGGGCCAGTTCCGGGCACGACCAGCGTGAGATCGGCACTCCGGTCCCGGCGGGCAGTCGGCAGGCCAGCGCCTTGACCTCGGTGGCCTGCAGCGGCGTGAACGAAGCGGGACGGCCGCAGCGTTGACGGTCTTTGAGCCCGGGCAGGCCCGCCTGAGCAAACCGGCCACGCCAGCGGCGCACGGTGTCCAGGTGCAGCCCCGTCTCCCAGGCGATGCGCGCGTTGGAGCGTCCGCGCGCGGCGTGCAGGACGACCTGCGCGCGCACCCGCAGCCGGTGCTCGGTCTTGTGGCCGTAGGCCATCTTCTTCACCCGCACGCGTGCGGCGACGCTCAG
>NZ_JBEZJZ010000187.1:0-9115 GCF_040651455.1 Streptomyces sp. NPDC048483 | reverse complement strand
GGCACGCTGGAGGCCGGCGGCGGCAACCGGCTGCTGTGGACCGTCAACCGCGTCAGCGGCGAACTGGTCGTCGGTCACCCCTTCACCGGGCATCCGCCGCACGGGGTCGGCACGGTGCTGGGCCTGCTGGGCGCGCTCGCGCTGCTGAACGCCGCCGCCGCGCTGTTCCGTTCGCAGCGGATGGAGGCCGCGCTGCACGGCGACGAGGAGGCCCGTATCCGGGCGCTGCTCGCCCGCTACGGCAGCCAGGACTCGCTGGGCTACTTCGCCAGCCGCCGCGACAAGGCCGTGGTCTTCTCGCCCAGCGGCAAGGCCGCCGTCACCTACCGCGTGGAGACCGGCGTCTGTCTGGCCAGCGGTGACCCGGTCGGCGACCGGGAGGCCTGGGGACCGGCCATCGAGGCGTGGCTGGAGGTCGCCGGACGGTACGGCTGGCAGCCCGCCGTCATGGGCGCGAGCGAGGACGGCGCCAAGGCGTTCGCACGCGCCGGGCTGGGCGCGCTGCAGCTGGGCGACGAGGCGATCCTGTACGTCAAGGACTTCGATCTGGACGGCCGCGAGATGCGGGTGACCCGGCAGGCCGTCAACCGGGTCGAGCGCACCGGCGCCACCTTCCGGCTGCGCCGCCACTCGGCGCTCTCCGACGAGGAGATGCAGGAGGTCATCCACCGGGCGGACGCCTGGCGCGACACCGAGACCGAGCGCGGTTTCTCGATGGCGCTGGACCGGCTCGGCGACCCGGAGGACGGGGACTGTCTGCTGGCCGAGGCGTTCGACGGCGACGGCAGGATGATGGCGCTGCTGTCCTTCGTCCCGTGGGGCACGGACGGCATCTCGCTGGATGTGATGCGCCGCGACCGGTCCGCGCCCAACGGCGTCATGGAGTACATGGTCGCCCAGCTGTGCGCCCAGTCCGGGCAGCTCGGGGTGCGCCGGATCTCGCTGAACTTCGCGGTCTTCCGCTCCGCCTTCGAGGAGGGCGGCCGGATCGGCGCCGGACCGGTGCTGAAGTTCTGGCGCAAGCTGCTGCTGTTCTTCTCCAAGTGGTGGCAGCTGGAGGCGCTCTACCGCTCCAACGCCAAGTACAACCCCGAGTGGTACCCGCGGTTCCTGTGCTACGCCGACGCCGGTGCGCTGGCCCGGATCGGGCTCGCGTCCGGTATCGCCGAGGGCTTTGTCGCGGTGCCGAGCCTGGGCAAGCTGTGGGGCAAGGGGCACCAGAAGCGGGTGCTGGCACCGGCGAGCACCGCGGGTCTGCCGTCGCTGGACGAGCTCGGGCTGGTGCACACCCCGGCCACCGAGGAGGAGCAGCGCGCGCAGGAACTGGCCGCGCTGCCCGAGCAGGTGCGGGTGCGCCACCACAAGCTGGAACGGCTGCGGGAGGACGGCACGGACCCGTATCCGGTCGGCGTGCAGCGCACGCACACGCTCGGCGAGGTACGGGAGGAGCACCCCGGCCTCGCACGGGGCACCCGTACCGGCAAGGCCGTCAGCGTCGCGGGGCGGGTGCTGCTCACCCGGGACCACGGCGGGGTGCTCTTCGCGGTGCTGCGGGACTGGTCGGGCGATCTGCAGATCGCGCTGACCCGGGACGGCACCGGCAAGGAGCTGCTGGACCGCTTCGGCACGGACATCGACCTCGGTGACCACATCGAGGCCGAGGGCGAGGTCGGCGCGAGCGACCGCGGTGAGCTGACGGTGTTCGTGACGCAGTGGCGGCTGACCGCCAAGTGTCTGCGGCCGCTGCCGGACAAGCGGCGCGGGCTGTCCGACCCGGAGGCCAAGGTCCGCCAGCGGTATGTGGACCTGGTCGTCTCGACGGACGCGCGGGACAACCTGCGGGCGCGCAGCACGGCCGTGCAGGCGCTGCGCCAGGGGCTGATCGACCGCGGCTATCTCGAGGTCGAGACGCCGATGCTCCAGCAGATCCACGGCGGCGCCAACGCCCGCCCGTTCCACACCCACATCAACGCCTACGACCTCGATCTGTATCTGCGGATCGCCCCGGAGCTGTACCTCAAGCGGCTGTGTGTGGGCGGTATGGAGAAGGTCTTCGAGATGGGGCGGACGTTCCGCAACGAGGGCATCTCGTACAAGCACAACCCCGAGTTCACGATGCTGGAGGCGTACCAGGCGTTCGCCGACTACGACGTGATGCTCGATCTGACCCGGGAGCTGATCCAGGGGGCCGCGGTCGCGGCGTTCGGCAGCGCCACCGCCCGTAAGGCCGATGCGAACGGCCGCCTGGTGGAGCACGACATCTCGGGGATCTGGCCGGTCAAGACGGTCTACGGCGCGATCTCGGAGGCGCTCGGCGAGGAGGTCGACGCGGACACCGGGCCGGATGTACTGCGGCGGCTGTGTCTGCGTGCGTCGGTGCCGGTGAAGCCGGAGATGGGGCGCGGCGACATCGTGCTGGAGATGTATGAGCGGCTGGTGGAGGAGAAGACCCAACTCCCCACGTTCTACAAGGACTTCCCCACCGATGTCTCCCCGCTGACCCGCCAGCACCGCAAGGACCCGCGGCTCGCCGAGCGCTGGGACCTGGTCGCGTTCGGCACCGAACTGGGCACCGCCTACTCGGAGTTGACCGACCCGGTGGAGCAGCGGCGGCGGCTCACCGCCCAGTCGCTGCTGGCGGCGGGCGGCAACCCGGAGGCGATGGAGCTGGACGAGGACTTCCTCCAGGCCCTGGAGTACGCGATGCCGCCGACGGGTGGTCTGGGCATCGGCGTGGACCGCCTCGTCATGTTCCTCACCGGTCTGTCGATCCGCGAGACGCTGCCGTTCCCGCTGGTGCGGCGCCGCTGAGGCGGCCCTCAGGGCCCGGTCACGGCGGGCGAGACGGCGGAGGTCACCACCTTTTGGGGGTGGCCTTTGCCGTTCGCCGGGACCTTCCACAGATCGGCGCCGTAGTCGCCGGGCAGGGCGTAGACGAGGGTGCGGCCGTCGAGCCACAGGGCCTGGTCGTCCACGCTCGCCCGCTCGGCGAGCGGCGTCTCGCGCCCGCTGCGCAGATCCAGGACGTACAGCCGCCAGGGTGCGTCCGCCCCTTTGGGCCGTACCCGCTTCTTGAAGGCGATGCGGGTGCCGTCCGGGGAGAGGGAGGGGCACTCGACGTTCTCGCGGATGGCGGTCAGGGTGCGGCGGGTCAGGTTGCCGCGGACGAGATAGGTGCGGCCCTGGGTGGCGAGGGTGGCGTAGAAGGTGGTGTCGTCGGCGGCAAAGGTGACGCCCCAGAAGTTGTGGTCGACGGCTTCGTGGCGGCGGCCGTCGACGCGGACGGTGAAGTCCTCCAGGTTGTCGTGGAGGGTGCGGGTCCGGGTGTCGTAGAGGGCGGTACGGGTCGAGAACGCGCCGCCCGCGTACGAGTCGCCGCTGACGAAGACCGTCCAGGCGACGAGGCGGCCACTGGGCGAGACGCGGGCGCGGGTGGGGATGCCGGGCACCGGGAAGCGGCGTACGGGCCGCATATGGGAGTCCAGGACGACGGCCTCGTGGCCCGGCACCACTCCACCTTTGGACCGCAGACAGATGCCGGTGCCGGCGGCGGCGTGGAAGCGCAGACAGTTCCTGGGGGCGGCGGTGCGGGCGGCGGCGGGGGCGGTCAGCGGGACGGCGGCGAGGTGGTCGCGCTGGGGGCCCCATGCCAGGTTCCGGAAGAGCAGCCGCCCTGGCCGCCGTAGGTCCAACTCCCCTTTGTTTACGGTGGGTTGGCCCGCGCGGTCATGGTTGCGCCCGGCGGACCGGTCGGCGGCGCGGCCGACCGCGACGACGGCGCCGGTGACGAGGAGGGCGGTGGCCGCGAGGAGGATCAGGAGGCGGTGGCGGGCGGGGACCGGCGTCATACGGAGGCCTTTCGTCCGGCGGAGTCCCTGCCGCGGGCGGCCGCCCGTCCGCGGGCGAGGATCAGGGCACAGAGGGCGACGGCGGCGGCCAGGCAGCCGGCCGCGGCGGCCAGGGCCGTGGTGGGGCCCAGGGCGGTCCAGGCCGCGCCGAAGAGGACCGCGGCGGCGAAGCGGCCCACGGCCTGGCCGGTCTGCACCAGGGCCAGACCGCTCGCCCGCACGGCGGGTGGCAGGAGCGGGGCGGCGGCAGCCATCAGTACCCCGTCGGTGGCGGCGTAGAAAACGCCCAGGAGGATGAACAGGGCTGCCATGGAGAGGAGTTGGGCCAGGCCGCCGATGGGGGCGAGCAGGAGGAGATACCCGGCGAGCAGGGCGCCATGACCGGCCAGGAAGACCCGCAGGCGCCCCACGCGGTCCGCGAGGCGGCCGACCGGGAGCGCCAGCAGCAGGAAGGCCGCCGCGGTGCCGACCGGCAGCAGGGGGAACCACCGTGCGTCGAGGTGGTGGCGCTGCTGCAGGACGAGATAGAGGAAGGCGTCGCTGATGGTGGCGGCGCCCAGGAGTACGGCGGCCAGGCTCAGCCGCGGCACGCCGGGGGTACGGGCCAGGGTGCGGAGCGTGCGTACGGCACCCGGGCGGGGCGTCCGCGTACGGTGCGCGGCGGGGTCCGGGCGCGGCTCGCGGACGTACAGGACGAGCAGCAGAACGCCGAACACCGCGCTGCAGAAGCTGACTTGGAAGACCGCGTCATAGCCGTCCCGGGCGGCCCACAGCACGCCGAAGGCGGCGAGCGGGCCCAGCAGGGCGCCGGCGGTGTCCAGGGTGCGGTGCACACCGAAGGCGCGGCCCTGTTCCTCGGGGGCGGTGGACAGCGAGATCAGCGCGTCGCGCGGGGCGCTGCGCAGGCCCTTGCCGGTGCGGTCGGCGGCCAGTACGGCGCCGATCGCCCAGGGGGTGGTGACGGCGAGCAGGACGGGTTTGCAGACGGCGGAGAGGGCGTAGCCGGCGCCCGCGACGAGCTTGCGGCGGCGGGTGCGGTCGGCGGCGTACGAGCCCACCAGGCGGACCAGTGCGGTGACGCCCTGGTAGACGCCGTCGAGCAGGCCGTAGGCGAGCGGGGTCATGCCCAGGCCCGCGACCAGGTACAGCGGCAGGACCGCGGTGACCATCTCCGAGGAGACGTCCGTGACCATGCTGACCAGGCCGAGGGCGACGACATTGCCGGCGACGGCGCGGCGGGCGAAGGGCCGGTCGCGGGCGACGCCGGCCGAGGCGTCGGCGGCGCGGCTGGACGAGAGATACACGGACGTCTCCTCGCGCGGTGGGTCAGAACCAGTTGACGGTGAGCGGGAAAGCGGCGTTGGCGGTGGCGTTCGCGGCGTCGGTGGCGGTGGCGGTGACCTGGAAGGTGCCCGTCTGCCAGGGTTTGCCGGTGATGCGGCCGCCGGCCGCGTCGGTGGTCAGGCCCAGCGGCAGACCGGTGGCGCGGTAGCCGAGCGGGGCCTTGCCGCCGGTGGCGGTCAGCTGGACGGTGCAGTCCTGGTGGAAGCGGCAGGTCTGCGGGCCGGGGGCGGTGAGCTTGAGGTCGCCGCCGGGTGGTTGGGTGCCGCCGGTGTCGAACACCTCGGTGACGGGGGTGGCGGTGGCCGCGTTGCCCGCGTGGCCGGTGCCGTACATGTCCTCGAAGGTCCGCAGCAGGCTGTAGTGGTTGTACGCGCCGGCGACATTGCCCTGTTTGACGTGGGCGCCGTAGAAGACGGACGCGATCTGGTTGGAGCCGAGGTAGTTGTCCTCGTCCCAGGTGAGCATCAGCAGGCTGTTGTTGGCCTTGGCCCACTGGGCGTAGGAGTCGAGGTTGTTCTTGAGCCAGGTGTCGCCGCTGCCGACGGCGCAGTCGTGCATGTCGTTGCACAGGTCCGGGACGACGAACGACAGCGTCGGCAGCTTGGTGAAGTCGTCCTTGGGGAACTGCGCGAAGGTCTTGCCGGTGTTCACCGGCACGTTGTTGAAGGCGAACCACGGGTTGTGCTTCTGCGCGTACTTGCCGCTGGAGCAGGTCGTGGAACCCTCGCTGGGCAGGCCCTCGTTGTAGCTGGCGAAGGTCTTGCCGGCGGCGATCAGCTCCTGGCCGAGGTTGGCGGCGTTCATCGACTGGGCGGCGTAGCAGCCGTCGCCGGTGACGCCCTGGGTGGCGCCGGAGAAGAGGTTGAAGTAGTTCGGCTGGCTGGGGTGGGTCAGCGCCTTCATGCCGGTCAAACTGGCGCCGCCCTGGGCGAGTTGGTTGATGTAGGGCGCGTTGGCGCTGCCGATGATCTCGTTGTACTGCTTGTTCTCGAAGACGACGATGACGACGTGGTCGTAGGCCGGCAGTGCGGCCTTGACGGCGTGCTGCCGGGGGCCCTGGGCCTGGGCGGCGGTGGCCGTGACGATCAGGCCGAGCGCGCCGAGGGTTGCGGCGAGCGCGGTGCGCAGGCGTGTGGCCCGGGGGTTCGGGCGGGGTTTCGGCCGGGGTTCGGCTTGGGGTTTCATCCGGTCTCACTCCTTGTCGGTACGGCGGGATGCGGGTTCAGCGCGGTGCGGGTTCAGCGCGGTGCGGCGGTCGGTCCTCGCGGCGGGCCGCGTCCGTGGTGGCGATCCGCAGCAGGCGGGGTACGGGCAGTTCACGGCGGGCGAAGGCGGCGGCCACCGCGGTCCGGACGGCCGCGCGCCGGTCCCGGGGTGCGAGCAGCAGAACGCTGCGGCCGGGACGCCGTCCGGGCCACCAGGCGGCGCGGGCCCCGGCGCGCCGGGCTTCGCGGACAGCGAGGGTGAGGCCGATGGCCGGCTGCCCGCCGCCGCCGGCACGGGCCGTCAGGAGCAGCAGGCACGGCTCCGGGCCGCCGTCGCCCGCGGCCAGCGGCTGGTGGAGCGCGCCGTCGTCGGCCGCGAGCAGGTGCCCGGCGCGGGCGAAGAGCACGGCCCGGCGCAGCGCGGCATCGCCAGGTACGGCGGCGTCGAGGAGATCCGCCAGCCGTGGGCGGGTGGGCGGGCGGCCGCCCCGCTCGGCGTGTGCGTGCGCGACAGCCAGCGCGGCCGCGCACTCCAGGGGTTCGGCGACGGGCAGCCCCACGGCGTCGGGCAGGGTGGCGTTCAGCTGGAGGTCGGCGCCGCCGCGGCCGATGCCGGCGGCGGCGAGGGCGCGCAGCGCGGCGTACGGGCGGGCCGCCCAACCGGGGGCGCGGGCGGCCGGTCCGGTGAGCGGGAGGGTGGCGGCGTCGGCGGGGTGGTTGAGGGAGCCGCAGCGCAGCATGCCGTCGGCGCGCGGGGCGACGGCCACGCCGACGTACCAGTTGGCCGCCGCGACCCAGTCGGCCCGCGGCGCTGTCCCCGGCGGTACGGCGTGCGCGGTGAGGTGGAAGGCGTACGGGGCGCGCCACACCGCGGCGGGCCGGTGGCCGTACGCCGTCGCGAAGCCATGGGCGAGCAGCCGCAGCAGCGGGTCCGCCGTCGGGCGCTGGGCCAGGTCCACGGCGCTCACCCCGGATCCTTGCGGGCCAGCAGCCGGTAGGCATTGCCGCCGTCGGTGGCGCGGGCCACCGCGGTGCGCACCGTGTCGAGGGCGATCGCGGCGCCGTAGCAGGGCAGCGCCAGGGCCTGTACGGCGGTGCGGGCCGCGCGGCGGGCCGGGGTGGCGGGGACGGTGGCCCAGGGGGCATGTGGGTCGGGCGCGAGCCGGTTGGCGGTGAGGGCGACGGCACCGATGAAGTCGGCGTTGGCCTGGTGAGCCGCGCCGTGCTGCACGGCAAGGACGGTGAACCCCCGTGCCACCAGGGCCTGTTGGAGGTTGCGGACGGGCATCAGGTGCTGGTGCTGGGGCTGGAACCAGGGCAGCCAGTGGGGGCCGAGCAGTCGGGCGATACGGGCCTCGGGGTCGGGGAGTTCGATGAGTAGATGGCCGCCGGGCGCCAGGACCTTGACGGCCGCGTCGAGTTCGGTGAACGGGTCCCGGGTGTGCTCGAGGTAGTGGTGCATGCTCACCGTGTCGTAGCGGCCGGCGAGCCGGTCGGCGAGGTCGGGGAACTGGCCCCGGTAGCCGGTGGCGATCCACCCCCGGCGCTCCGCCTCCTGGACCGCCTCGCCCATGTCCAGCCCGTCGAAGCGGGTGTCGGGCCATACGGTGCGCGCGGCGTTGCAGAAGTGCCCGCCGGCCGTGCCGACGTCGAGCCAGGCCCTGGGGGTGGTGAACGGCCTGAGCAGTTCGGCGCGGGCCCGGTACGTACCGTTGATCCGGCCCAGGACCAGGTCGGCGCCCTCGCCGCCGAGGCCGTCGTAGAAGTCGCGGTAGTAGAAGTCGAGGCCCTCCTGGGTGAGCCGGGGATTCTGGAAGATGTGGCCGCACCGGCGGCACTCCTCGAGGGTGAAGCGGCCGGGCTTGCCCTGGAGCAGGTCGGGCATGCGGACCCGGACGACCGGGTCCGGCGCCGCACACCAGGGGCAGTCGGGGCGGCGGGGTTCGAGAAAGTGGTCGGTGCCGCGGGCGAGTTGGGCGGTGTACGCGGCGCGGCGGTCCGAAGCGTCGGTTCCGGGCGGGCCGGCGGGCGGTGTCGCCAGGGTCCGCAGCGCGGCGGACAGGGAGCGCAGGGGGCGGGTCGCGGTGGCGGCGGCGAGGTCGGCGGGGCGCAGCCGTCGGGCGGGGGCGAGTACAGCGGTGGGCTGGAGCCAGTACAGGGCGGCCGCCGCCGCGCCCCAACGCGGCGCCGAGAGGCAGCACTTGAGCAGCAGGGCGAGACCGGCGAGCTGGGCGGCGGAGAGCAGGCTCGGCGGCAGGCCGCGGGCGCGCAGCTCTTCGGCGCGGCACGCGGGGTCCGGCGACGGGAGCGTCAGACCGGGGGCGAGAGCCCAGCCGGTGGCATCGGGGGCGTACTCCTTGAGCCGGGCGAGGAGCCGGAGAAGATCGGCCACGGAGCGCGGTGGGGTGGGGGTGCCAGAGGGGCCGGGGAGGCCGGCGCGCTCGTAGACCTCGTCGGACACCAGCAGGGCGCGGCCCGCGCCGTGGCCGGGCGCGCACCGGTCCGCCCGGTGGGCCGCGGGGTCGAGCAGCCGGAGCAGCCCGAGGGCGCTTTCGGCGTCCAACTGCGCCGGCACGAGGTCCAGCACGCGCAGCCCTTCGCGCGCGGCGTGGGCGACCGCGGCGCGCAGGGTCGCCTCGTCGGCCGTGACGCCGGTCGCGGTGATCACGTGCCAGCCGGACAGCGGGGGCGGGGAGGTCTCGCCGGTTGCGGCGGTGT
>NZ_JBEZJZ010000186.1:0-9530 GCF_040651455.1 Streptomyces sp. NPDC048483 | reverse complement strand
GCAGCGAGAACAAGGTCGTCGACAAGAAGCCCGTCGATCTGTCCGAGGTCGCCTCGCAGGCCGTCGACCAGACCCGCGAGGAGGCGCACTCCAAGGGCGTGGGGTTCCGCGGGGTCCGCCAGCAGGTCTTCGTCCAGGGCAACGGCGTCCTGCTGGAGCGCATCGCGCTGAACCTCGTGCAGAACGCGGTGCGCTACAACGTGCCCGAGGAGGGCTGGGTCGAGGTCAGCACGGAGCCGCAGACCGGCTGCGCGGTCATGGTGGTCGCCAACACCGGTCCGGTCGTCCCAGCCTACGAGATCGAGAACCTCTTCGAGCCGTTCCGGCGGCTGCGCACCGAGCGGACCGGCAGCGACAAGGGCGTGGGCCTGGGCCTGTCCATCGTGCGCTCGGTGGTGCGCGCCCATGACGGCAGCATCACGGCCGAGCCGCGCGAGGGCGGCGGGCTGGTGATGCGGGTCGTACTGCCGCTCTGAGGCGTGCTGCCGGATGCCGTGCGATCGCCGCCCGGCGTCCGGTGGGGCCGTGGGTGGGGCTGTGCGGCCGCTGGGGACGTCGGGCGGCCTTGCGGGTGGTTTCGGACATGCGTGCCCATGATCGCCCGCCGGGCGGCCGTACAGCGTCCCGCCTCCGGTTTGACGAGAAGGCCAGTGACAAAGGATCCTTCGCCCGAGTTCGCTTTGCGCGGAATTCATCCAGTCCTCCCGGCGCCCTGAGCGTGTGTGATCCCTCACAGGCGCGAATTTCCGGCCATCTACGGTGTGTGATCAAAATGCCTGGTAGAAAGCCGGGAAAATCCGGGTTTTCAGGGGGCCTGATCACGGGAAGTACACGTGGTGGGCTGCGCGAGGTGCGACTTTCGGACCGTGTACGGTCCTGATCGCCATCCAAACCGATCACCTCTTCAGGGGTGCGGTTGGGTGTCGATTGAGTAACAGACCTTGATGTGAGGCAAAATCTCCGCCTCAGGTCGGGCACAAGTCCGGCCTCTCACGCGTTACGAGCGCTGAGACACCGCAGACACCCAGAGGGGGAGAGCGAAAATGGCTACGGATTACGACACCCCACGCAAGACCGATGACGACCTCAACGAGGACAGCATCGAGGAACTGAAGTCGCGGCGGAACGACAAGTCCGCCTCGGCCGTCGACGTCGACGAGTTCGAGCAGGCCGAGGGACTGGAACTGCCCGGCGCGGACCTGTCCAACGAGGAGCTCGCGGTCCGCGTGCTGCCCAAGCAGCAGGACGAGTTCACGTGCATGAGCTGCTTCCTGGTGCACCACCGCAGCCAGCTGGCTGCCGAGGACAAGAACGGCAACCCGATCTGCCGCGACTGCGCGGCCTGAGAACGGTCGGCGCCGTGGCAGGCGTGAACCCGTTCCGTAAGGGCCCGAGGGGCGAGAAAGGATTGGCGGCCGGCGCACGATCACGCGAGGAAACCGCGCCCGTGCCCGCCGACCCGACCGCCCTTCCCCCGGAGCGGACCGGCGCACAGCAGGAGCGGGGCCGCACGGCCTCGCTCGTGGCCACGGCTGTACGGGGTGCTGGATACGGCGGCGTCAGCGCGCGGGCCATGCTCGCTGCCATCGCCGACCGGATCATCGCCACGGCCCCGCGGATCCCGGTCCGCGACCTTGCCGCCTTGCGCGCACAGTTTCCCGGCCTGACCCCCGAGGAACTGGCCGACAAGCTGGTCGCGGGCGCCTGCAGGGGCACCGCCACCGTCGGCGCGGGCGTGGGCGCGGCAGCGATGCTGCCCGTACCGCCCGCCATGCCGTACGAGCTGGCCGCCGAGATCGTCGGCGTCGCCTCCGTCGAGCTCAAGCTGATCGCCGAGCTGCACGAGGTCTACGGCCTGCGGCCTCCGGGGAACCGCAGACAGCGGGCGATGGCCACGCTGACCTCCTGGACGGAGGAGCGGGGCATCGAGATCACCGACCCCGGCACGCTGGACAGCGCGCTCGGCGCGCAGATGCGCCGCGAGCTGCGCCGGCAGATCATGAAGCGCACGCTGCGCAACCTTCCCAACCTCACACCGTTCCTGGTGGGCGCCACGGTGGGCGCGCTCATGAACCGGCGCGACACCCGAAAGCTCGCGGAGCGGATTTGCACGGACCTACGCACCCGACAGGTCCCGTGGGACGCCCTCCCGGACGACGGGCCGGGCGAGTCCCTCCTGGCCGGCTGACCCGGCGCCGGTCAGGCCCGTACGGCTGCCAGGGCCGCCACCAGGCGCTCCGGCTCGCGCGTCGAGAGGTACGCGTACGGCGTCGGGTCCTCGGGGTCGGTGATCTCCACCCGCACCGCGGTACGGACGTAGCCGCGCAGCAGCATGAAGGCCCGCGCATCGGCCTTGTGCGTACGCCAGGCCAGCGCCTCGTCGGCGTCCAGCGCCCGTGCCTCGCCCAGCGCCGCCACCGGGATCTTCGCGTCGCCGGCGATCAGCGAGTCGCCCACCACCCGGATCCGCGCCGAGCCGTACGAGCTCACCGCCACCGCCGCGAGCGCCCCGCCGGCGATCAGCCCGCCGAGCATCGGCAGCGTCCCCAGAGGGAGAAGCATCAGGGCGCAGGCGACACCGACCAGCGCGGCGATCACCCACCAGGACCGGGGCGCGGTGAGGCGTTCTTCGTACGACTGCATGGCTCCAGCTTGGCACGGCGGCGCGGGCCCCTTAAGCGCGCGGGTAGGGTCTGCACTCGTGAGTGGAACTGACGAACCCAGGGCGCGGCTGACGCCACCGAAGGACGCCGTCGCTCCGGTGAGGCATCCCGAGGCGCCGGCGCCCGGAGAGCTCCTCGGCGCGCACTACGACCGGTGCTTCGGCTGCGGTACGGGACAGCAGCACGGCCTGCACCTGGAGGCGCGGGCCGGCGAGGGCGTGAGCGTACGGGCCGAGTTCACCGTCAAGGAGGCCCACCAGGGCGCACCGGGCCTGGCGCACGGCGGTGTGCTGGCCACCGCGCTGGACGAGACGCTCGGCTCGCTGAACTGGCTGCTGCGGGTGATCGCGGTGACCGGCCGGCTGGAGACCGACTTCCTGCGGCCGGTGCCGCTGGGCACCGTGCTGCACCTGGACGCACGGGTCACCGCGGTGCACGGGCGGAAGATCTACTCGACGGCCGTCGGACGGATAGGCGGCCCGGACGGCCCGGCCGCGGTGCGCGCGGAGGCCGTCTTCATCGAGGTGAAGGTGGACCACTTCATCGACAACGGACGGACCGAGGAGATCCAGGCGGCGATGGCCGACCCGGACCAGGTCAAACGAGCGCGTGCCTTCGAGGTGAACCCGTGAGTCAGGTACGGAATCCGGTGGATGTGCTGCTGCGCCGGCTGGATGCGGACGTGCCCGTTCCGTCGTACGGACATCCGGGCGACGCGGGTGTCGATCTGGTGACCACCGAGGCCGCCGAGCTGGCGCCGGGGGAGCGCGCGGTGCTCCCCACCGGGGTGTCGATCGCGCTGCCCGACGGCTATGCCGCGTTTGTGCACCCCCGCTCCGGGCTCGCCGCCCGGTGTGGACTGGCGTTGGTGAATGCCCCCGGGACGGTGGATGCCGGGTACCGTGGGGAGATCAAGGTGATCGTGGTCAATCTGGACCCGCGCGAGAGCGTGCGGTTCGAGAGGTATGACCGGATCGCCCAACTGGTCGTCCAGCAGGTCGAGAAGGTGCGCTTCCACGAGGTGGCGGAACTTCCCGGCTCGGCGCGGGCCGAGGGGGGATTCGGTTCCACCGGCGGTCATGCGGCGGTGGGTGGCTCCACGGGCGGGAATGGATACGCATCGGTCGGTGCCGACCGGGAAGGACAGTGACGTGTTCGGACGTCGCAAGAAGAACGAGGCTCGCGAGGAGCCGGCGCAGGACACCGCGCTCGCCGAGGAGGCAGCCGCAGGCGACGCCGACGAGGACGAGGCGGGCGAGCGGCGGGTCGGTCTTCCGCCCGCACCGCGGCCGGACGGCCCCTGGGACGCGTCCGAGGTCAAGGACCCCGGCGAGGGCCGGGTGGACCTCGGCGGCCTGTTCGTGCCCGGTGTCGAGGGCATGGAACTGCGGGTGGAGGTCGCCGGTGACGCCATCGTCGCCGCGACCGTGGTGCTGCAGGACAGCGCCGTACAGGTGCAGGCCTTCGCCGCCCCCAGGAACGAGGGCATCTGGGGCGAGGTCCGCGAGGAGATCGCCTCCGGGATCACCCAGCAGGGCGGGGTCATCGACGAGGTCGAGGGCCCGCTGGGCTGGGAGCTGCGCGCCCAGGTACCCGTACAGCTGCCGGACGGGACGAACGGCGTGCAGGTCGTGCGGTTCATCGGGGTCGACGGCCCCAGGTGGTTCCTGCGCGGCGTGATCTCCGGCCAGGGCGCGGTGCAGCCGCAGGCCGCCGGGGTGCTGGAGCACATCTTCCGGGACACCGTGGTCATCCGCGGCGATGCCCCGATGGCGCCGCGCGACCCGATTGTCCTGAAGCTGCCGGACGACGCCCAGATGGTGCCGGACGGTGTGCAGCAGGAGCCGGCCGAGGCATCGCGCTTCGGCGGCGGCGTGGAGCGTCTGGAGCGCGGACCGGAGATCACCGAGATCCGCTAGACACACCGGAACGCCGCCGGTGCGCGAACGCGCCGGGCGGCGGCTTGATAGTGACGGTTGCGATGGGCCGTACTCCCCTCAGGGGCGTACGGCCCCTCGTCGTTTATGCAGGTCAGGCCGGGAGGCGTAAGAAAAGCGTCAACGGAGCGCTAATGGCCGTAAGGGAGGCGTCAACGGCGTTCATATGACGTCGGACAGGCGCTTTGCTTTGGGAGTCCTGATCTCCCGACCCCTCTAGGAGCACACGATGGCCGACGTGGCCTTCGTCGTCGTCACGATCGCGGTCTTCGCGTTGGTGGCTCTCGTCGCCAAGGGGGTGACGAGGCTGTGACCGTCGAAAACATCGTTGGCCTGATCGTGGCCGTCGCCCTGCTGGGCTACCTGGTCCTCGCCCTCGTCTTCCCGGAGAGGTTCTGAGCACCGATATGAGCCCCGTTCTCGCAGGTGTGCTCCAGCTGATGGCGCTCATCGCGGCGCTGGCCCTGGCGTACCGTCCCCTCGGCGACTACATGGCCGCCGTCTACAGCTCCCCCAAGCACCTCCGCATCGAGAAGATCATCTACCGCTGTATCGGCGCCAACGCCGATGCCCAGATGCGCTGGCCCGCCTATCTGCGCGGCGTCCTGGCGTTCTCCGCGGTGGGTGTGCTCTTCCTCTACCTGCTGCAGCGCCTCCAGGGCGGCCTGCCGCTGTCCCTCGGCTTCGCGTCGATCAGCCCGGACCAGGCGTTCAACACCGCCGCGTCCTTCGTCGCCAACACCAACTGGCAGTCCTACAGCGGCGAGCAGGCCATGGGCCATGTCGTGCAGACCGCCGGCCTCGCGGTGCAGAACTTCGTCTCGGCCGCCACCGGCATGGCCGTCGCCGTCGCCCTGGTCCGCGGTTTCGCCCGCTCCCGTACGGGCGACCTCGGCAACTTCTGGGCCGACCTGGTGCGCGGCACCCTCCGCGTGCTGATCCCGATCTCGGTCGTCGGCGCCCTCGTCCTGGTCGCCTGCGGCGCCATCCAGAACTTCTCCGGCATCCACGAGGCCGGCCAGTTCATGGGCGGTACGCAGCAGACCGGAGGTGGCGCGTACGCCTCACAGGAGGTCATCAAGGAGCTGGGCACCAACGGCGGTGGCATCGCCAACGCCAACTCCGCCCACCCCTTCGAGAACCCCAACGCCTTCACCAACCTCTTCGAGATCTTCCTGATCCTGGTCATCCCCTTCGCGCTGACCCGCACCTTCGGCAAGCTCGTCGGGAACGTGAAGCAGGGATACGCGATCCTCGCCACCATGGGCGTCATCTGGCTCGGTTTCACCGCCCTGATGATGTGGAGCGAGTTCGCCCACGGCGGCCCGGCCCTGCAGGCCGCGGGCGCCGCCATGGAGGGCAAGGAGACCCGCTTCGGCGTCGGCTCCTCCGCGATCTTCTCGGTGGCCACCACCCTCACCTCCACCGGCGCGGTGGACTCCTTCCACTCCTCCTTCACCGCATTCGGCGGCGGCATCCAGCTGCTCGGCATGATGCTCGGTGAGATCGCACCCGGTGGTGTGGGCTCCGGCCTCTACGGCATGCTCGTCATGGCGATCATCGCGGTGTTCATCGCCGGCCTGATGGTCGGCCGCACGCCCGAGTACCTGGGCAAGAAGGTCGGCACCCGCGAGATCAAGCTCGCGGCCTGCTACATCCTCATCACCCCGACCCTCGTGCTCGGCTTCTCCGCCGCTTCGATGGTGCTGCCGGACGCGCTGGGCTCGATGCTCAACACCAAGGCGCTGGGTGCCGGTGCGCACGGCTTCTCCGAGGTGCTGTACGCGTTCACCTCCGGCGGCAACAACAACGGCTCCGCCTTCGCCGGCCTGAACGCCAACACCCCCTGGTACAACACCACGATCGGTCTGGCCATGCTGCTCGGCCGGTTCCTGCCGATGGTGTTCGTGCTCGCGCTGGCCGGCTCGCTCGCCGAGCAGAAGCCGGTCCCGGAGACCGCGGGCACCCTCCGTACCGAAAAGCCGCTCTTCGCCGGGCTGCTCGTCGGCACGATCCTGATCATCACCGGTCTGACCTACTTCCCGGCGCTGGCCCTCGGGCCGCTGGCGGAGGGACTGTCATGACCGCCCCCGTGAAACCGGAAGGGCCCGGCTCCATGGCCTCCAGCTCGACAGCTACTCCGACTCGCGCTCCGCACCAGGACGTCCCCAGCGGGCACAAGCCCGGCGACGGCCGCGTGGGCGGCGGTCTCTTCGACCCCAAGCAGCTGGTCAAGTCCTTCCCGGACGCGATACGCAAGCTCGACCCGCGGGTGATGGTCAAGTCCCCCGTGATGTTCGTAGTCGAGGTCGGCTCCGTGCTGACCACGGTCTTCGCCGTCACGTCCCCCTCGGACTGGTTCGGCTGGGCGATCGCCGCCTGGCTGTGGCTGACCGTCATCTTCGCCAACCTGGCCGAGGCGGTCGCCGAAGGCCGTGGCAAGGCGCAGGCCGACACCCTGCGCAAGGCCAAGACCGACACCGTGGCGCGCCGGCTGAACGACGAGGTGGAGGAGCAGGTACCCGGTACCGAGCTGCGGATCGGCGACCTGGTGGTCTGTGAGGCCGGCGACATCATTCCCGGTGACGGCGATGTCGTCGAGGGTGTGGCGTCGGTCGACGAGTCCGCGATCACGGGTGAATCGGCTCCGGTCATTCGGGAGTCGGGCGGTGACCGCTCCGCAGTGACCGGCGGGACGAAGGTGCTCTCCGACCGCATCGTCATCAAGATCACGACGAAGCCGGGCGAGACCTTCATCGACCGGATGATCAACCTCGTCGAGGGCGCCGCACGGCAGAAGACCCCCAACGAGATCGCGCTGAACATCCTGCTCGCCTCGCTCACCATCGTCTTCCTGCTCGCGGTCGTCACCCTCCAGCCGTTCGCGATCTACGCGGGCGCCGAGCAGCCGATGATCGTGCTGCTGGCGCTCCTGGTCTGCCTGATCCCGACGACGATCGGTGCGCTGCTGTCGGCCATCGGCATCGCCGGCATGGACCGGCTCGTCCAGCGCAACGTCCTGGCGATGTCCGGACGCGCCGTCGAGGCCGCAGGCGATGTATCGACATTGCTGCTCGACAAGACCGGCACCATCACCCTCGGCAACCGCCAGGCCGCCGAGTTCGTCCCCGTACGCGGCACCACCGAGGCCGAGGTCGCGGACGCGGCCCAGCTCTCCTCGCTGGCCGACGAGACCCCCGAGGGGCGTTCCATCGTCGTCCTCGCCAAGGAGAAGTACGGGCTGCGTGAGCGCCACCAGGGTGAGCTGGTGGACGCGGAGTGGGTGCCGTTCACCGCCCAGACCCGGATGTCGGGTGTGGACGTCGACGGGCGCAAGGTCCGTAAGGGCGCGACCGGTTCGGTGATCGCCTGGGTCAAGGAACGCGGCGGCACCGTCGCCGAGGACGCCCAGCAGCTCACCGACGCCATCTCGCAGGCCGGCGGCACGCCGCTGCTGGTCGCGCTGGAGGACGAGCGCGGCCCGCGCGTCCTGGGCGTCATTCACCTCAAGGACGTCGTCAAGGACGGCATGCGCGAACGCTTCGTCGAGCTGCGCAAGATGGGCATCAAGACCGTCATGATCACGGGTGACAACCCGCTGACGGCCAAGGCCATCGCCGAAGAGGCGGGCGTGGACGACTTCCTCGCGGAGGCCACGCCCGAGGACAAGATGGCGCTCATCAAGCGCGAGCAGGCCGGCGGCAAGCTGGTCGCGATGGCCGGTGACGGTACGAATGACGCGCCGGCGCTGGCCCAGGCGGACGTGGGCGTCGCCATGAACACCGGCACCTCGGCCGCCAAGGAGGCCGGGAACATGGTGGATCTGGACTCCAACCCGACCAAGCTCATCGAGATCGTCGAGATCGGCAAGCAGCTGCTGATCACCCGTGGTGCCCTGACCACCTTCTCGATCGCCAATGACGTCGCGAAGTACTTCGCGATCATCCCCGCGATGTTCGCGGTGGCCTACCCGGGCCTGGACACCCTCAACATCATGCGGCTCTCCAGCCCCAACTCCGCGATCCTCTCGGCGATCATCTTCAATGCGCTGATCATCGTCGCGCTGGTGCCGCTCGCCCTCAAGGGCGTGCAGTACCGCCCGGTCAGCGCCGACAGGATGCTGCGCCGCAACCTCGCCGTCTACGGACTCGGCGGCCTGGTCGCCCCGTTCATCGGCATCAAGATCATCGACCTGCTCATCTCTCTCATCCCCGGAATCGGGTGACCGCCGTGAACAACTCCGTAAGCAACACCGCCCGGTTGATCGGGGCGGGGCTGCGTGCCCTGCTCGTACTGACCGTGGTCTGCGGGATCATCTACCCGCTGGTGGTCACCGGAGTGGCGCAGGCGGCGTTCCCCGGCAAGGCCAACGGCTCCGAGGTGAAGGCCGGCGGCAAGGTCGTCGGCTCCTCGCTGATCGGCCAGCGCTACGACAAAGGCCAGGACAAGGCCGGGAACCCGGTCCCGGACCTGAAGTTCTTCCAGCCGCGCCCGTCGGCGGGACTGGGCAGCAACCGGACCAACGGCGTCAACACGCAGTACGACCTCCAGGTCTCCGGCGCCTCCAACCTGGGCGCCACCAACACCGACCTGATCAAGGCGGTGAAGGAACGCAAGGAGTGGGTCTCCACGACGTACGGGGTTCCCGGGTCGAAGGTTCCGGCGGATGCGGTGACCTCCTCCGCCTCCGGCCTCGACCCCGACATCTCCCCGGAGTACGCCCGGCTGCAGGCCTCCCTGGTGGCCAAGAAGAACCACCTTCCCGCCGGTACGGTGCAGCAGCTGGTCAAGGAACACACCGACGGGCGCGCCCTGGGCTTCATGGGTGAACCGCGGGTGAACGTCCTCGAGTTGAACATCGCGCTGAAGGGCCTGGTGCAGAGCCAGGACTGAGCGATCGGCGCAGCGGGCGGCTCCCGGGGGGATTTCC
>NZ_JBEZJZ010000185.1:0-10038 GCF_040651455.1 Streptomyces sp. NPDC048483 | reverse complement strand
GTCGAGTTGCTCACCGAGAATCGGCCGTGGGTGGAGTCGGGGGAGATACGTCGTGCGGGTGTCTCGTCTTTTGGGATCAGCGGTACGAATGCGCATGTGATTCTGGAGCAGGCCCCGGTCGAGGAGGTGTCCGCGGACGAGGCGGGCACCGTTACTCCGGCCGGTGCGGCGGTGGTGCCGTGGGTGGTGTCGGCGAAGTCCGAGGCCGGGCTGCGGGCGCAGGCTCGCCGCCTGCGGACCTTCGTGACCGAGCGGCCCGAACTGTCACCTGTCGCCGTCACCCGCTCCCTGCTCAGCACTCGGGCCGGACTGGATCACCGGGCGGCGGTGGTCGGTGCGGACCGTGAGGCGTTGCTGGCGGGGTTGGGGGCGCTCGCGGATGGTGAGCCGGCCGTGGGTGTGGTGCGGGGACACGTGGCGGCTGGTGCTGGCCGGGTGGGGGTGTTGTTCTCGGGTCAGGGTGCGCAGCGGCTCGGTATGGGGCGGGAGTTGTACGACCGGTTCCCCGTTTTCGCGGAAGCCTTCGACGCGGTGTGCGGTGAGTTGGAGCGGGCGTTGGGTTTGTCCGTGCGTGGGGTGGTGTGGGGTGAGGATGAGGCCGCGCTGAACCAGACCGTTCATGCGCAGGCCGGGTTGTTTGCGGTTGAGGTGGCGTTGTTCCGGTTGCTGGAGTCCTTCGGTGTCGCGCCGGATGTACTCATCGGTCATTCGGTGGGGGAGTTGGCGGCGGTGCATGTGTCCGGCGTGCTGTCTCTCGAGGACGCGTGCACGCTGGTTGCCGCGCGCGGCCACCTGATGCAGGCGCTGCCCGAGGGCGGGGCGATGTTGGCTGTCCAGGCCCGCGAGGAGGAGGTCGCACCGCTGCTGGGTGAGACGGTGTGGCTGGCCGCCGTCAATGGGCCGGAGTCGGTGGTGGTGTCCGGTGATGTCGATGCGGTGGAGGTTGTGCGGGAGTGGGCGAGGGGGCGGGGTCGTAGGACGAATCGGCTGCGGGTTTCGCATGCGTTCCACTCGCATCGTATGGACGGCATGCTGGAGGAGTTTGCCCGGGTAGCGGAGCGGTTGACGTACGGGGCGCCGCAGATTCCTGTGATCTCGACGCTCACCGGTGAGGCTGCTTCTGAGGAGGAGTTGTGCTCGCCGGCGTACTGGGTGCGTCAGGTGCGCGAGGCAGTCCGCTTCGCGGATGCGGTGCGTACGGCCGCGGGTCAGGGTGTGACGCGCTTCGTGGAGGCCGGCCCGGACAGCGTCCTCGCGGCCCTGGCCAGCACCACCCTCGCCGAAGACGAGACCGACCACGTCAGCATTGCGACGCAGCGCGCCGATCGCGACGCGGAGCACACCTTCGTCTCGGCACTCGCCCAGTTGCACGCGGTCGGTGTGGGCGTCGACTGGAAGCCGCTGTTCGCGGGCGCGCAGAAGGTGCATTTGCCGACGTACGCCTTCCAGCACCAGCGGTACTGGCTCGACGCGCCGCCCACCGCCTCCGCGGCGGCCTCGAACGACAAGGCTGACATCCAGTTCTGGGGAGCAGTCGAACAGGAGGACTTCGACAGCCTGGCGGGCGCGCTCGGCCTTGACGACCAAGATGTGCTGCGCACCGTGGTACCGGCACTCTCCAACTGGCGCAGGGAACGGCTCGATCAGTCCGCTGTCGATGACTGGTACTACGAGGTCTCTTGGTCCGCAGTCGCCGACGCGGACAGCCCTGCGCTGGCAGGCACCTGGCTGATGCTCGCCGCGGACGCAAACCCGGGCAGCGGCAGTGGCGGCAGCAGTCGCAGCGGCACGGGAGACGCGACTACGACCGACTCGGTCGCTCCTCTTGCGGAGGCGCTGCGGGCGCACGGGGCTCACGTCGCCCGGGTCGATGTGCCGTCCGGCGTGGATCGTGCGGCGCTCGCAGAACTCGTCCGTGCCCGCACGGCCGGAGAAACGGCCGGAGAGGACGGCGAGGCCGTGGCCGGGGTGCTGGTTGTCCTGGACGCGGTGCGGTCGGCGCTCGCCGTGCAGGCGCTGGCCGACGCCGGGGTTGGTGCTCGCGTGTGGGCGCTGACCCGGCGCGCCGTCTCGACGGCCCCATCGGATGAGGGCGTTGTGCCGGATGCCGCGATGGTGTGGGGCCTGGGCCGTACCGTGGCGTTGGAGCATCCTGACCGTTGGGGCGGCCTGGTCGATGTCCCTGCCGTACTGGATGACCGCGCCGGCCGACGACTGGCCGGGGTACTGGCTCAGAACACAGAGGACCAGGTGGCCATCCGGACCTCCGGGGTCTTCGGCCGGCGGCTGGTCCGCTCCGCCCAGGCCCGGGCCGGGTCCATGGGGCAGGAGTGGTCGCCGGAGGGCGGCACGGTGCTGGTCACGGGCGGTACGGGTGCGTTGGGCAGTCAGGTGGCCCGGTGGGCGGCCGACCGGGGTGCGCGCCGGATCGTGCTGTTGAGCCGACGGGGCGAAGCGGCGCCCGGCGCCACGGAGTTGCGGGAAAAGCTCGCCAAGGCCGGCGCGGAGGTACGCATCGCCGCGTGCGATGCCGCCGACCGTGAGGCAGTGGCCGGGGTGCTGGCCGACGAGAAGATCACCACGGTCTTCCACACCGCCGGCGTCCTGGACGACGGCGTGGTCGACGGCCTCACACCAGAGCGGTTCCAGAGCGTCTTCGGTCCCAAGGCCGATGCCGCCCGGCATCTGGACGAGCTCACTCGCGATCACCCCGTGTCCGCGTTCGTGCTGTTCTCCTCGGTGGTCGGCACGTTCGGCGGACCGGGGCAGGGCAATTACGCGGCTGCCAACGCTTACTTGGACGCTCTCGCGGAACAGCGTGTACGTGCGGGGCTTCCGGCGACGTCCATTGCTTGGGGTGCCTGGGACGAGGCCGGTATGGCGGCCGTCGACGTGGTGGAGGGCCGGCTGGCTCGGGGCGGCATCGGTGCCATCGCACCGGAGTTGGCGCTGCGCGCGCTGGACCGGCTCGTCACGACGAGCGGTTCCTACGTGGTCGTGGATGTGGACTGGGAACGGTACGTTCCAGCCTTCACCGCCGTCCGGCCCAGCCCGCTGCTCAGCGGCGTGCCCGAGGCGTGGCAGGCGATGCAGTCAGCCGTCACGTCCGACGGGCAGCCCACGGAGACCTCTCTGCGAGGCGCCTTGGCCGGGGCGACGTCGGCGGAACGCGATCGGATCCTCCTCGATCTGGTACGGACCCAGGCGGCGGCTGTGCTCGGACACGCCTCCCCGGAGGCGGTCACCGCCGACCGCCAGTTCCGGGAGCTCGGCTTCGATTCGCTTAGCGCGGTGGAGTTCCGCAACCTCCTCACGGCGGCCACGGGGAAGGCACTGCCGGCCACGGTGATCTTCGACTATCCGACTCCGGCCGCGCTCGCCGGGCAACTCGGTGCCGAACTCGCACCCGAGGTCGACAACGGCTCTCCGCTTGACGAGCTGGAGCGGTTGGAGGCCATGCTGGCCAACGCCGAAGCGGACGACCTGACCCGGCACAAGATCACTATCCGGTTGCAGGCGCTGCTGAACAACTGGACTTCGGCCGGTCGTGGCGAGGTGGAGACCGCTGAATCGTCAGCAGGCGCCGACCAGTTCGACTCCGCGACGGATGAGGAACTGTTCAAGCTGATTCGTGACGACTCGGGACAGGGGTAAGGGGTAAGGGGTAAGACCCCGCTGGCCCGGCCGCCGCGCCGGGCCCAGCCCGATCCGGCTTCGGTGAATTCGACAGACGGCGACTGCGACGGCGACAGGGACGGCGACAGGGACTGCGACAGGGACTGCGACAGCGGCGTCGCTCGCCGTCTGTCGCAGTCGACCTGCGCGGTAAGGCCCCGCCCCGCCCCCTGTCACCCGATGGGCTTTCTGGTGGCCCGACCCTGACTGACGAAGCCAAGGAGGTTAGGGGGCAGTAGGGGGTGTTGGACGAAATACCGCCTGGATAAGGTTCAGCAAGGTTGAACGTATTTGAATATAGCTAATTCGAAGACAGACACCTTTATCGCTGTCCGGGGTGACAGTGTAAGTATTGGCGACCGGGTTGAACGGGGCGTGAAGGGTTGCAGGCCGTTGCGGGGGATGCGTTGCCAGGCATGCCCTCTCAAAGACTTCCCGTGTGGTCACACTTTCATCGGCCATACCGCTCTGCCCCTGAGATGCACTCTGTTCGCTGCGGCGTCCGGGCGTTGTTGAATGAGGCGGCATTGAATGGCTGACGAACAGACGCTTCGCGATTATCTGAAGCTGGCAACGGCTGATCTCCAGCAAACACGCCAGCGGTTGCGCGATTTGGAGGCGTCGACACAGGAGCCCATCGCCATCGTAGGCATGAGCTGTCGCTTCGGGGGCGGCGTGCGTTCCCCCGAAGACCTCTGGCGACTGGTCTCCTCCGGCGGCGACGGCATGTCGGAGTTTCCCGACGACCGCAGCTGGAATCTCGACGTCATTCGCGGTGCCGATTCCGAGCAGACGGCAGCCAGTTACGTCAATGAGGGCGGCTTCATTGAAGGCGTCGGCGAGTTCGATGCGGGCTTCTTCGGAATTTCGCCGCGCGAGGCATTGGCGATGGATCCTCAGCAGCGGCTGCTGCTCGAAGTCTCCTGGGAGGCCGTGGAGCGGGCGGGGATCGCCCCGACGTCGCTGCGTGGAAGCCGTACCGGCGTCTTCGCCGGCACCAACGGCCAGGACTATCTGACGCTGCTGATGAGTCTGCGTGCCGAGTTCGACGCGCACGGCGGTACCGCCAACAACGCCAGCGTCATGTCGGGCCGCATCTCCTACACGCTCGGCCTGGAGGGGCCAGCAGTCACGGTGGACACAGCATGCTCGTCTTCGCTCGTCGCGCTGCACCTCGCGGTGCAGGCGTTGCGAAACGGGGAGTGCTCGCTGGCTTTGGCCGGTGGCGCCACGGTGATGTCCACCCCCGGCGGATTCATGGAGTTCTCCCGACAGCGTGGTCTGGCGGCGAACGGCCGAGTCAAAGCGTTCGCCGAGGCGGCCGACGGCACTAACTGGGGCGAGGGCGTCGGCATGCTGCTGGTGGAGCGGCTGTCCGACGCACGGCGCAACGGGCGCCAGGTGCTCGCTGTGGTGCGTGGTTCGGCGGTGAATCAGGACGGTGCGTCGAACGGTCTGACGGCGCCCAACGGTCCGTCCCAGCAACGCGTCATCACACAGGCGCTGGTCAACGCCAAGCTGACAGCTGACCAGGTCGATGTGGTGGAGGCGCACGGTACGGGTACGACGCTGGGTGATCCGATCGAGGCGCAGGCGCTGCTGGCGACGTACGGGCAGGGGCGTGACGAGGGCCGTCCGTTGTGGCTCGGGTCGGTCAAGTCGAACATCGGTCACACCCAGGCCGCCGCCGGAGTGGCGGGCATCATCAAGATGGTCGAGGCGATGCGGCACGGTGTGCTGCCGAAGACGCTGCACGTCGATGAGCCGTCCTCGCACGTTGACTGGACCGCGGGTGCGGTGGAACTACTGACCGGCAACCAGCCTTGGCCGCAGACCGACCAGTTGCGTCGGGCGGGTGTGTCGTCGTTCGGGATCAGCGGCACGAATGCGCATGTGATTTTGGAGCAGGCGTCGGCGGTTGAGGTGGAGGTTGAGTCCGGGGAGGAGGCTGAGGGGGCGCCTTCGGACGGTAGGGGTTCTGAGTCGGCGGTGGTGTCGGCTGGGGCTGGTGTGGTGCCGTGGGTGCTGTCGGCCAAGTCCGAGGTGGGGTTGCGGGGGCAGGCGGAGCGGTTGGGTGCGTTTGTTGCCGAGCGCCCGGAGTTGTCGTCTGCGGATGTGGGTTTCTCGTTGGCGTCGTCGCGGGCGGTGTGGGACTACCGGGCCGTTGTGGTCGGTGCCGACCGGGAGTCGTTGCTGGCCGGGGTTGCCTCCGTGGCGGCGGGTGTGCCGGGCGTGGGGGTTGTCTCCGGTGTCGCTGGCTCGGTGGGCTCTGGTGCTGGTCCGGTGTTGGTGTTTCCGGGGCAGGGTTCGCAGTGGGTGGGTATGGCGGTGGGGTTGTTGGATTCGTCGCCGGTGTTTGCGGCGAGGTGGGTGGAGTGTGAGCGGGCGCTGGGGTCTTTTGTCGACTGGTCGTTGACGGAGGTTGCTCGTTCTGGGGATCTGGTTGTGCTGGAGCGGGTTGATGTGGTGCAGCCGTTGTTGTGGGCGGTGATGGTGTCGCTCGCCGAGGTGTGGCGGGTTGCGGGAGTGGAGCCCGCGGCGGTGGTGGGCCATTCGCAGGGGGAGATTGCTGCGGCTGTGGTGGCGGGTGGTTTGTCGTTGGAGGATGGGGCGCGGGTGGTGGCGCTGCGCTCGCAGGCGATCACCGCTCTGTCGGGTGCGGGTGGGATGTTGTCGGTGCCGCTGCCGGTGGCTGAGGTCGAGGCGGTCCTGGCCGGGCGCGATGGGCTGGGTGTTGCTGCGGTCAACGGTCCTGGGGTCACGGTGGTGTCCGGTGATGCGGGTGCTCTGGATGAGGTGCAGGATGCTTGGGAGGCGGAAGGGGTACGGGTGCGTCGGGTGCCCGTGGATTACGCGTCGCATTCCCCGCATGTGGAGGCTCTCCGGGATCGGATTCTGACCGATCTTGCCCCGATCAGTCCGATGTCCTCTTCCTCGGTGGGTTTCTTCTCCACGCTGACCGGTGAGCCGATCGACACGGCCGACCTCGATGCCGGGTACTGGTTCCGGAATCTGCGGCAGACGGTCCGTTTCGAGGATGCCGTGCGCGCTGCCGTCGACGCCGGCCACTCCGTGTTCGTCGAGGCTTCCGCTCACCCTGTTCTGACGGTGGGCATCGAGCAGATCCTTGAGGACGCGAACGTTGACGGCGCTACGTTCGGTACGCTCCGCCGTGATCAGGGCGGTCTGGAGCAGTTGCTGACGGCGTTCGGGCAGGCGCATGTTCAGGGTCTTCCGGTCGCGTGGGAGAAGCTGCTGACTTCGCATCAGCCCCAGCGCGTCGACCTGCCGACCTACGCCTTCCAACGACAGCGTCACTGGCTGGAGCCGGCGCCGTCGGTGGCGGCCTCTGCGGCCGCGGATGGGGTGGAGTCCCGGTTCTGGGACGCGGTGGCCGGTGAGGACTGGGAGACGTTGGGCGATGCCCTGGGCATCAGTGAGGACGATTCGCTGACGTCGGCGGTGTCCGCGCTGTCGACGTGGCGGCAGGCGCGCGACGTCGATTCCACGGTGGATAGCTGGCAGTACCGGGCGAGTTGGTCTCCGGTCGCCGACTCCGATCCCGTCACGCTTTCGGGCACCTGGCTGCTGCTGACAGGTGAGGACGCGGACGGGGACAGGGACGGGATCGGGGGCGGGGACGCATGGGCTGATGTCGCCGGTGCCGTAGAGCGGCACGGCGCTCGAATCACTAGGGTCACTGTGCCGTCGGGGGTGGAGAGGGCTGCGTTGGCGGACCTCGTCCGTGCCCATGCGGAGGCGGAGGCGGAAACCGGTGAGGCCGTCGTCGGGGTGCTGCTTGCTCTGGATGTGGTGCGGACTGCGGTCGCGGTGCAGGCACTGTCCGTTGTCGATGTTGATGCTCGGGTGTGGGCGCTGACGCGTGGTGCGGTGGCAACGGCACCGTCGGATACAGGTGTTGATCCGGCCGCGGCGATGGTGTGGGGCCTGGGCCGGACGGTGGCGCGGGAGTATCCCGACCGTTGGGGTGGTCTGGTGGATGTGCCCGAGCGGCTGGATGAGCGTTCCGCGCGCCGACTTGCCGGGGTGTTGGGTCAGGGTGCTGAGGATCAGGTGGCGGTTCGGGCGTCCGGTGTCTTTGGCCGTCGGTTGGTGCGTTGTGCGCGGGTGGTGGGGCAGGAGTGGTCGCCTGAGGGCGGCACGGTGCTGGTTACGGGTGGTACGGGTGCGCTGGGAGCTCAGGTGGCCCGGTGGGTGGTCGACCGGGGTGCGCGGCGGGTTGTCCTGCTGAGCCGTCGAGGTGAAGACGCCCCGGGTGCCGACGTGTTGCGGGACGTACTGACTGCGGCGGGTGCCGAGGTGCGGATCGTCGCGTGCGATGCCGCCGATCGTGAGGCGCTGGCCGAGGCGCTGGCCGGGGAGAAGATCAGCGTCGTCATCCATACGGCCGCGGTACTGGACGACGGCGTGGTGGACGGTCTCACGCCGGAACGGTTCCAGGCCGTGTTCGGCCCGAAGGTGGACGCCGCCCGCAACCTGCACGAGCTCACCCGGGACCACCCGGTGACGGCCTTCGTGCTGTTCTCCTCGGTGGCCGGAACGTTCGGGAACCCGGGGCAGGCCAATTACGCGGCGGCCAACGCCTACTTGGACGCCCTGGCCGAACAGCGGGTTCGTGAAGGACTTCCCGCGACGTCCATCGCGTGGGGTGCCTGGGCTCAGGTCGGTCTGGCGACCACTGATGTGGTCGAGAGCCGGCTTGCCCGGGGCGGTATCGGAGCCATGGCACCGGAACTGGCGCTGCGCGCGCTGGGCCGGCTCGCCGGCACGAGTGGCTCCCACGTGGTCGCCGACATCGACTGGGAGCGATACGTACCCGGGATTTCCGCCATTCGTCCCGACGTACTGTTCAGCGGCGTGCCCGAGGCCCGGCAGGCGATGGAGGCCGCCCGCGGCTCGGCCGGCTCGGCCGGTTCGATCCCCGATGAGGGCACGCTGGCCTCCCGCCTGGCGGCTGTGCCTGCCGGCGAGCGTGACCGGGTGGTGCTCGATCTGGTACGAGCACACGCCGCTGCCGTGCTCGGCCACAACTCGGCGGACGCCGTCGCCCCGAACCGGGCATTCCAGGAGCTCGGGTTCGATTCCCTCACCGCCGTGGAGTTCCGCAACCGCCTCGCAGCGGCCACAGGCGCTTCCCTGCCCGCCACGCTGGTATTCGACCACCCCACGGCAGGCGCATTGGCCAAGCATGTCCTGAACGAGTACGGCGGCCTGGGCGAAGAAACCGAATCGCTGCTCGATGATTACGCGCGCCTGGAATCGGTCCTAGCCGACCTGCCGGAGTCCGACGCGGTCGCCAGCCGAATCCTGCTGCGGATGCAGAAACTGATTGACACCTGGAAGAGCGCCAGGACTGCGACCGAGTCCGAAAATATTCATGATGTGGATTCGGCCACCGATGAGGAAATGTTTGAATTCCTTGGCAAGGAATTCGGTATATCGTGACTTCGTTTACTGATGAATTGAAAAAACGGGGAATGAGGGTCCGCTAATGTCCAATGAAGAGAAGCTGCGCCACTTTCTGAAGCGGGCCACCGCCGATCTCCAGGAGGCTCATCAGCGGCTGCGGTACTTCGAGGCCAAGGACACCGAACCGATCGCCATCATCGGCATGTCCTGCCGCTTCCCGGGCGGCGCCAGTTCCCCTGAGCAACTGTGGCAGTTGCTGACCTCCGGCCAGGACATCATGTCCGGATTCCCGACCGACCGCGGTTGGAAACTCGACCGGCTGCCCGACTCGATAGCCGGCTCCGACGACGGCGGGGCCGGCGCATTCCTCCACGACGCCACCGAGTTCGACCCCGACCTGTTCGGAATATCGCCGCGGGAAGCAGTGGCGATGGACCCGCAGCAGCGGCTGCTGCTGGAGGCGTCCTGGGAGGCGATCGAGCGCGCCGGCATCGACCCCCTGTCGCTGGGCGGCAGCCGGACCGGTGTCTTCGCGGGCACCAACGGTCAGGACTACATCCATCTGCTGGGCAGCGCCGCTGACGAAGTTGACCTTTTCGGCGGCACCTCCGTGGCCGCAAGCGTGGTGTCCGGCAGGGTCTCGTACACGCTGGGTCTGGAAGGCCCGGCGGTGTCGGTGGATACGGCGTGTTCCTCGTCGCTGGTCGCGCTCCACATGGCGGTGCAGGCGCTGCGCGCCGGGGAATGCGCCTTGGCGCTGGCCGGTGGAGTGACGGTGATGTCGACGTCGGCCAATTTCGTCGCCTTTGGCGAACAGGGCGGACTGGCCCCCGACGGCCGGGTCAAGGCGTTCGCTGAGGCTGCGGATGGTACGGGTTGGGGCGAGGGTGTCGGCGTGCTGCTGGTGGAGCGGTTGTCGGATGCTCGTCGGAA
>NZ_JBEZJZ010000184.1:0-10045 GCF_040651455.1 Streptomyces sp. NPDC048483 | reverse complement strand
AGGGAGCGTGAGAGTGGCACGGACGCGGAGGCCGGCAGCGTGTGCGTTGCCGCCCAGCGCGCCGATCGCGACTCGGAACACACCCTGCTCACCGCCCTCGCCCAACTCCACACGGCTGGAATCGCGGTGAGCTGGGATTCGTTGTTCGCGGGCGCGCAGAGGGTCGATCTGCCGACGTATGCGTTCCAGCGGCAGCGGTACTGGGTGAAGACTTCTCCGTTGCGCGCGGGGGACCTGCCGGCGGTGGGCCTGGGGACGGTCGGGCACCCGCTGCTGGGTGCTGCCGTGACGTTGGCTGACTCCCACCAGGTGCTTCTTACTGGTCGGTTGTCGTTGTCGTCGCATCCGTGGCTTGCGGATCATGCGGTGTTGGGTTCGGTGTTGTTGCCGGGGACGGCGTTTGTTGAGTTGGCGGTGCGGGCTGGTGATCAGGTCGGGTGTGATCTGGTGGAGGAGCTGGCTCTGGAGGCGCCGTTGGTATTGCCGGAGTCGGGTGGTGTGGCGCTTCAGGTGAGTGTGGAGGCGCCTGATGGCTCGGACCGTCGGTCGGTGAGCGTCTACTCGCGGCCGGAGGACGATGTCGAGGGTGCGTGGACGCGGCACGCCACGGGCGTGCTGACGCGAGGTGGCGGCGCGGAGGTTGAGTCCGCTGATCTCGATGTGTGGCCGCCGACGGAGGCGTCGGTGGTCGATGTTGAAGGGGCGTATGAGGCCCTGGCGGGTGCGGGGTACGGCTATGGGCCGGTGTTTCGAGGGCTGCGTTCGGTGTGGCGTGAAGGTGGCGCCGGCGGTGCGGTGTGGGCTGAGGTGGTCTTGCCTGAAGGCGTCGAGGGTGTCGAGGGGTTCGGTGTGCATCCCGCGCTGTTGGACGCGGCGTTGCACGCAGCTCGTGTGAGTGGCTTGTTGGAGCCGGACCAGGACGAGGGACGCCCGCGGTTGCCGTTCGCGTGGTCCGGGGTTCGGGTGCACGCGATGGGTGCCACTCGGGTGCGGGTTCGCCTGACCGCGCTGGGCAGCGACACCATGTCGGTGCATGTCGCCGATGAGACCGGCGCGCCGGTCGCCACCGTCGACACGCTGACGGTGCGTGCCGTCGCATCTGAGCAGTTGCGATCGGCACGTGAGTCCGGGGCGCTGTTCGACGTGCACTGGGAGCCCGCCGGAATGCCGCAGGCGCAGGTTGCCGCGGACAACTGGGTTGGCCTCTCCGCTTCCCGCCTGCGGTCGGATGGTGATGCCGGGACCCGTGCCGATGCCGTGCCCGCGCCGGGAGCAAGCATCCGAGGCCTGGCCACCTGGTACGAGAACGTGCCGGCGCTGGCCGCGGCCCTCGCCGAGGGCGCCCCGGTGCCGGACGTGGTGGTCGCCGAAGCGACCGGCGGGAGTGCCGAGGAGGCGGTGGTCTCCGCACTCGACATGGTGCAGGCATGGCTGGCCGAAGACCGCTTCGCCCGGTCGCGGCTGGTCGTGGTCACCAGGGGCGCGGTGGGCGTCGCGCCCCACGACACGGCGGAGGGGCCGGCACAGGCCGGAGTGTGGGGTCTGCTCCGATCGGCGCAGGCTGAGCATCCGGGCCGGTTCGTACTGGTCGATCAGGACCACGATGCGGACCTGGAAGCCGATGTGCTGGCCGGAGTGCTCGCCGGCGACGAGTCGCAGGTTGCCCTGCGCGACGGTGCGGCCTACGTGCCGCGACTGCGCCGCCCGGCCGCGGCGCAGGCCCAGGCCCAGGCCCGGGACACGCACGCCCACGACGCCCAGTCCGACGAGGCTCAGGCCCGAGGCGCAAGGACCGCGGCGGAGTCCTCCTCCTGGGATGCCGAGGGCACGGTGCTCATCACCGGTGGTACGGGTTCGCTGGGTGGTCTGCTGGCCCGGCACCTGGTCGCCGAACATGGCGTACGACACCTGCTGTTGATCAGCCGACGGGGTGTGCAAGCCCCGGGAGCCGACGAACTGGTGGCCGAGTTGACCGGCAACGGCGCCCGGGTACGGGTGGCCGCGTGCGACGTCGCGGACCGCGAGGCGTTGGCCGAGGTGCTGGCCGCCGTCCCGGCCGACCATCCGCTCACCGCCGTGATCCACGCCGCAGGTGTGCTGGACGACGGCATCGTCGAGTCACTGACGCCCGAGCGGATCCGTACCGTACTGCGCCCCAAGGCCGACGCCGCCTGGCACCTGCACGAGCTCACCCGCGACCGAGAGCTCGACGCCTTCGTGCTGTTCTCCTCGGCCGCCGGCGTGCTCGGCGCGTCCGGACAGGGCAACTACGCGGCGGCCAACGCCTGCCTCGACGCCCTGGCCACGTACCGGCGCGCCCAGGGCCTGCCCGCGACCTCACTCGCCTGGGGTCTGTGGGAGCAGGCGGACGGCATGACTGCGCACTTGGCGGAGGCCGAGACGGCCCGCAAGTCCCGGGCCTCGATCCGGGCGCTGTCCACCGAGGACGGACTCGCCCTGTTCGACACGGCCCTCACCCGGAGTGCACCGGTCCAAGCGCCCATCCGCTTCGACTTCGCGGGACTGCGGCAGCGGGCCGCCTCCGCCGGGCTGCCACCAATGCTGCGCGGCCTGGTGACCACGCCGGCCCGCCGCACCGCGCAGTCCGGAGGAGGCGCCGGGGGCCAGGAACTGAGGAGCCGGCTGACCGGCCTGACGAAGGCCGAGCAGCAGCGTGCCGTGCTCGACCTGGTCCGCTCCCACGTCGCCAAGCTGCTCGGGCACAGCTCGGCGGACGCGGTCGGCTCCGGCCGGCTGTTCAGCGAGCTCGGCTTCGACTCGCTGACCGCGATCGAGCTGCGCAATCAGCTGGGCGCGGCGACCGGCGGTCTGCGACTGCCCGCGACCTTGATCTTCGACTACCCGACGCCGGCCGCGCTGGCCGAGTACCTGCGGGGCGAGATGCTCGGCGATGCGGCGGCAGACGCGGCGCAGGCCGCCGAGGCCGTGCAGGCGGCGGCACCGTCCACCGTTTCCGCGCACGAGCCGATCGCGATCGTCGCGATGGCCTGCCGCTACCCGGGCGGTGTGACCACTCCCGAGCAGCTGTGGCAGCTGGTGGCCACGGACGGCGACGGAATCTCCACCTTTCCCACCGACCGTGACTGGGACCTGGGCAGGCTGTTCGGTACCGGCCCGGACAACCCCGGTCGCAGCAACACCCGCGAGGGCGGCTTCGTCTACGACGCGGCGGAGTTCGACGCCGCGTTCTTCGGGGTCTCGCCGCGCGAGGCGACGGCGATGGACCCCCAGCAGCGGCTGCTGCTCCAAAGCTCGTGGGAGGTCATGGAACGGGCCGGGATCGACCCGACCTCGTTGCGCGGCAGCCGTACCGGCGTCTTCGCCGGCCTGATGTACCACGACTACGCGTCGCGGCTCAAGACCGTTCCCGACGAGGTCGGCGGATACGTCGGCACCGGCAACTCCGGCAGCATCGTCTCCGGCCGCATCGCCTACACCTTCGGCTTCGAGGGCCCTGCGGTGACGGTGGACACCGCGTGCTCGTCCTCGCTGGTGGCGCTGCACCTGGCGGCGCAGGCGCTGCGCAGTGGTGAGTGCTCGCTGGCCCTGGCCGGCGGGGTCACCGTGCTGGCCAGCCCGGAGGTGTTCGTCGAGTTCTCGCGGCAGAACGGTCTCGCGCCCGACGGCCGTTGCAAGGCCTTCGCCGATACAGCGGACGGCACGGGCTGGGGCGAGGGCGTCGGCGTGCTCCTGCTGGAGCGGTTGTCCGATGCCCAGCGCAACGGGCATCAAGTCCTTGCCGTGTTGCGGGGGTCGGCGGTGAACCAGGATGGTGCGTCGAACGGTCTGACGGCGCCCAATGGCCCGTCGCAGCAGCGCGTGATCCGCCAGGCGCTGGCCAATGCGCGGCTGGTGGCTGCCGATGTGGATGTGGTCGAGGGGCACGGTACGGGCACCAGGCTGGGCGATCCGATCGAGGCGCAGGCGCTGCTGGCCACGTATGGGCGGGAGCGGCCCGAGGACCGGCCGTTGTGGCTGGGGTCGGTCAAGTCGAATATCGGGCATACGCAGGCTGCTGCGGGTGTGGCCGGTGTGATCAAGATGGTGCAGGCGATGCGGCACGGCGTGCTGCCGAAGACCCTGTATGCCGAGGAGCCCTCCGCCCACGTGGACTGGTCGGCCGGCGCGGTGCAGTTGCTGACCGAGCCCCGGCCGTGGCCCGAGGCGGACCGGCGGCCCCGCCGGGCGGGCGTGTCCTCCTTCGGCATCAGCGGCACCAACGCCCACGTGGTCATCGAGGAGCCGCCCACGGCGGACGAGCCCAGCTCGCACGAGTCGGTGCCCGCCTCCGCGAGCCCGCGAGCCATCGAGGCGACAAAGGCCGAAGCAGTGAAGGCCGAGAACACCAGGGTGGACGCCGCCGGCGCCGCGGACGTCACAGACGATGGCAGCACCGAAGTCGCGCTGCCCTGGGTGGTGTCCGCGAAGTCCGAGACCGCGCTGCGGGCGCAAGCGCAGCAACTGCACGGCTACCTCGAGCAGCGGCCCGAGTCGTCCCCCGCGGACGTGGGCTTCTCCTTGGCCACCACCCGCGCCGGGCTCGACCATCGGGCCGCCGTGGTCGCCGCCGGCCGTGACGATCTGTTGCGAGGCCTCTCGGCCATCGCTGACGGCCACGCCTCGGCCGAGGTCGTCCGCGGCGTCACGGTGGGGGATAGGGGCAGGCTAGGGGTGTTGTTCTCCGGCCAAGGTTCGCAGTATTCAGGCATGGGCCGTGAACTGTGGGAACAATTCCCGGTGTTCGCGGAGGCGTTCGACGCGGTCTGCGACCACCTCGACCGAAGCATGAAGCACTCGGCGCGCGAGGTGGTGTGGGGTCAGGACCAGGAGGAGCTGAACCAGACCGTGCATGCCCAGGCGGGCTTGTTCGCGGTCGAGGTGGCGCTGTTCCGGCTGCTGGAGTCGTTTGGGCTGGCCCCGGATGTGCTGATCGGCCACTCGGTGGGCGAGCTGGCGGCGGCACATGTGGCCGGAGTGCTCTCCCTGGAGGACGCGTGCACACTGGTCGCCGCACGGGGCCGGCTGATGCAGGAACTGCCCGAGGGCGGCGCGATGCTGGCCGTCCAGGCGAGCGAGGAAGAGATCACGCCACTGCTGGGAGCGTCGGTGGCACTGGCGGCCGTCAACGGGCCCCTTTCGGTCGTGGTCTCCGGTGACACCGACGCCGTCGAGGCCGTAGCGCAATGGGCTCGGCAACAGGGCCGCAAGACGAACCGGCTGCGTGTCTCGCACGCCTTCCACTCCCCCCGCATGGAGGGAATGCTGGAGGAGTTCGCCCAGGCCGCCGAGAAACTGCAATACCGGGCCCCGGCGATTCCCGTGATCTCCACCCTCACCGGCGAGGCCGCCTCCGAAGAAGAGCTGTGCTCCCCCGCCTACTGGGTGCGGCAGGTGCGGCAGACCGTGCGCTTCGCGGACGCCGTGCGTACCGCCGCCGACCAGGGCGTGACCCAGTTCATCGAGGCCGGTCCCGAAGGAGTGCTCGCAGCGCAGGCCGGCGCAGTGCTGGCCGAACACGACGGCCAGATCACCGCCGTGGCCGCCCAGCGTGCGGGCCGCAACGGCGGACAGACGCTCATGACCGCCGTCGCGCACCTGCATGCCGCCGGGGCGGCCGTCGACTGGGACACGGTGTTCGCGCCCTACCGGCCGCAGCGCGTGGAACTGCCCACCTACGCCTTCCAACGACAGCGCTACTGGCTCGAGGCCGCCACTCCGGCCTCCGCACAAGCCGACGCCCTGGCCCCCGACGCGGTCGAGTCCCGGTTCTGGGAAGCGGTGGAAAGCGAGAACCTGGAAGACCTCGCGCGCACACTGCGCGTCGACGACGACCAGAACCTGCGCCCCCTGCTGGCCACCCTCGCCCCCTGGCGCAGGAACCAGCGCACGCGGTCCACCGTCGACGGATGGCGCTACCGCGTCCGCTGGGCGCCCCTCGACGAAGACGCCGAGGCCACCGAGGACACCACCCCGCCGGCGCTGGACGGCACCTGGCTGCTGGTGGCCTCCCCGGACTCCAGGCAGGAAGGCCTCGTCGAACAACTGGCCGCAATGCTGGGCAGGCACGGCGCCGACGTCACCACCATGGACATCGACCCCGCGGAGACCACCGGCACCCTGGCCGATCGGCTGCGGTCGGCCACCGAGGACGCGTCCGGCTCCCATGGAGCCTCCCTCGGCGGCGTGCTGTCGCTGCTGGCTCTGGACGGCGGACAACACCCTGCACATCCCGAGCTGCCCAACGGCACCGCGCTGACCTGCGCACTTGTAGGCGCTCTCGACCAAGTCGGCAGCACGGCGCCGCTGTGGTGCCTGACCCGGGGCGCGGTGTCGGTGGGTGCCGACGGCAACGAGCCGGACACCGTGCCGCACCCGGAACAGGCCCTCGTCTGGGGGCTCGGGCGCGTCGTCGCACTCGAACACCCGCGACTCTGGGGCGGCCTCGTCGACCTGCCCGCCACCTTTGACGACGCGGCGGAGGACCGGCTCGGCCGACTGCTCGCCGGCGCCGGCAACGGCAATGATGGCGGTTACGGTGACGAGGACCAGGTCGCCGTGCGTCCTGACGGAGCGTTCGCACGCCGACTCGACCGGGCACCTGCACAGCCGACCGCGACAGCCCGGCCGTGGGAGCCGCGGGGCACCGTACTGATCACCGGCGGCCTCGGCGCCCTGGGAGCACACGTCGCCCGCTGGGCGGCCGCGAACGGCGCCGAGCATCTTGTGCTCACCAGCCGCCGCGGCGAGGACAGCCCCGGGGCCGCGGCACTGCGCGAGGAACTGACCGGGCTTGGCGCGGAGGTCAGCTTCGCCGCCTGCAACGTCGCCGACCGGCAGGCCGTACGCGCACTGCTCGACGCCGTCCCGGCGGACCGCCCGCTGACCGCCGTCGTCCACGCCGCCGGTGTCAGCCAGTCCACCCCACTCGTCGACACCAGCCCGGCCGACTTCGCCGGCGTGATCGGCGGCAAGGTCGAGGGAGCACGTCATCTGCACGAGCTGCTCGGCGACCGGGACCTCGACGCCTTCGTTCTGTTCTCCTCGGTCGCCGGGACGTGGGGCAGCGGCGGACAAGGCGGTTACGCCGCCGCCAACGCCTACCTCGACGCCCTGGCCGAACAACGCCGAGCCCGGGGACTCGCCGCCACAGCCGTGGCCTGGGGGCCATGGGCGGAAGGCGGCATGGTCGCCGACCCCGCCGCCGAAGCGTCGCTGCGCAAGCGCGGACTGGTCACCATCGAACCGGAGCTGGCCATCCAGGCCCTCACCCAGGTCGTCGCCGAGGGCGAGGCCGTGACCACCGTCGCCGACGTGGACTGGACGGTTTTCGCCCCGCTGTTCACCCTGACCCGGCCCGCCCCCCTCATCAAGGAGCTGACCGGCCGGGCCGAGGAGACCGGCGCCACCGGGACCGCCACCAGCACGTCCGCCGAAGCCGCCGGCGGGGAGACCACGCCCGCCGCCGAGCTGCGGCAGCGGCTGAACGGCGTCCCGGAGAGCGAGCGCGAGCGCGCCGTACTGGACGTCATCCGAGCCGAAACCGCAGCCGTCCTTGGACATGTGGCAGCCGATGAGGTCGACGTCCGGCGCGGATTCCTGGAGATGGGCATGGACTCGCTGGGATCGGTGCAACTCCGCAACCGACTGCGCGAGCTCGTCGACGTCCAGCTCCCCGCGACCGTCACCTTCGACTACCCGACACCGACCAAGCTGGCCGGCTACCTGTGCGAGGAAGTCACCGACGGCACCAGCACGGTGGATCTGCTGCTCGCGGACCTGGACCGATTGGAGTCCGGACTTTCCGGGCTGCCCGACGACGAACTGGCACGGTCCCGCATCAACCTGCGGCTCCAAGGGCTGATGGCGAAGTGGAAGCAACCTGAAGAAACCGCGGACGCCGAAGACGCGCACCGCGACTTGGCATCGGCGACCGCCGATGAGCTGTTCGACCTCATCCAAGAGGAATTCGGAAAGTCTTGATCAGGCCAGGCCCAGGGGGTCGGCAGCTGGAACATGGGGGTATCGCTGTGGTGCGTGAGCAGAAACTTCTGGACAACCTCAAGTGGGTGACGGCCGAACTCCGGCAGGCCAAGCACCGCCTGGCGGAGCTGGAGTCGACCGAGCGGGAAGAGCGGGAAGACATCGCGATCGTCGCGATGAGCTGCCGCTACCCCGGCGGCGTCGCATCACCCGAGGACCTGTGGCGGCTCGTGCACGACGGCGGGGACGGCGTGAGCGCCTTCCCGGCCGACCGCGGCTGGCAGGCACCGGACGGCACGGGAAGCACGGGCGGCGAGGCCGGAGGCTTCGCCACCGACCAGGGCGGCTTCCTGCACGACGCCGCCGATTTCGACCCCGCGTTCTTCGGCATTGCGCCCCGCGAGGCCCTGGCGATGGATCCGCAGCAGCGGCTGCTGCTGGAGACCTCGTGGGAGGCGGTCGAGCGGGCGGGCATCGACCCGGGAACGCTACGCGGCAGCCGCACCGGGGTGTTCGTCGGCTCCAACAACCGCGACTACGTCGCGCTGTTGAACCGCTCCACCCAGGACCTCGGCGGCTTCATCGCCACGGGCATCTCCGCCAGCGTCTTTTCCGGGCGCATCGCCTACACCCTCGGCTTCGAAGGACCCGCACTGACGGTGGACACCGCGTGTTCGTCGTCGCTGGTGTCCATGCACCTTGCAGCCCAGTCACTGCAGAAGGGCGAGTGCTCGCTGGCGCTCGCGGGCGGTGTGACCGTGATGGCCACCCCGATCGGCTTCGCCGAGTTCACCCGGCAGAACGGCCTCGCGGCCGACGGCCGCTGCAAGGCCTTCGCCGATACGGCGGACGGCACAGGCTGGGGCGAGGGCGTCGGCATGCTGCTGCTGGAGCGGCTGTCGGACGCCCGCCGCAACGGGCACCCGGTGCTGGCGGTGATGCGGGGATCCGCCGTCAACCAGGACGGCGCGAGCACCGGCCTGACGGCCCCCAACGGCCCGGCCCAGCAGCGCGTGATCCTCCAAGCTCTGCTGGACGCACGACTGTCGACCACCGACGTGGATGTCGTCGAGGCGCACGGTACGGGTACCAAGCTGGGTGATCCGATCGAGGCGCAGGCGCTGCTGGCCACGTACGGGCAGGGGCGCGACGAGGACCGGCCGCTGTGGCTGGGGTCGGTCAAGTCGAATATCGGGCACACGCAGGCTGCTGCGGGCGTGGCCGGTGTGATCAAGATGGTCGAGGCGATGCGGCACGGCATGCTGCCGAAGACGCTGCACGTGGACGAGCCGTCCACGCACGTGAACTGGTCGGCCGGCGCCGTGAACCTGCTGACGGAAACTCAGTTGTGGCCTGAGACGGGTCGGGTGCGTCGGGCGGCGGTGTCGTCGTTCGGTATCAGTGGCACGAATGCGCATGTGATTTTGGAGCAGCCTCCGGTTGTGGAGGAGGAGTCTGCCGCCGGTGGGGTGGGCTCGGTTGTTCCTGCTGGTGGGGCGGTGTCGTGGGTGGTGTCGGCGAAGTCCGAGGCCGGGCTGCGGGCGCAGGCTGGGCGGCTGCACAGCTTCTTGACGGAGCAGTCGAATCCGCTGTCACCGCTCGATGTGGGCTTCTCCCTGGCGACGACCCGCGCGGGGCTCGACCATCGTGCGGCCATTGTCGCGGCCGATTATGAGGGCTCGCTACGGGGCCTGGCCGCGCTCGCCGAGGGTGCTCCCGCAGGTGACGTGGTGCGGGGAGAGGTTGCTGCTGGTGCTGGCCGGGTGGGGGTGTTGTTCTCGGGTCAGGGTGCGCAGCGGTTGGGTATGGGGCGGGAGTTGTACGACCGTTTCCCTGTTTTCGCGGATGCTTTTGATGGTGTGTGTGGGGAGTTGGAGCGGGCGTTGGGTTCGTCCGTGCGTGGGGTGGTGTGGGGTGAGGACCAGGATGCGCTGAACCAGACGGTGAATGCGCAGGCGGGTTTGTTTGCGGTTGAGGTGTCGTTGTTCCGGTTGCTGGAGTCTTTTGGTGTCGCGCCGGATGTGTTGATTGGTCATTCGGTGGG
>NZ_JBEZJZ010000183.1:0-10239 GCF_040651455.1 Streptomyces sp. NPDC048483 | reverse complement strand
CGCTGGTCGGCCGGCTGATGATCTACGACGCGCTGGAGATGACCTACCGCCAGGTCAAGGTCCGCAAGGACCCCGACTGGTTCGTATGTGAGTCTGAGTTCTGAGTGTCCGAGGGGGGACTTGAACCCCCACGCCCGATAAAGGGCACTAGCACCTCAAGCTAGCGCGTCTGCCATTCCGCCACCCGGACCAGGTGGTCTTCGCGGGGTGTTCCCCGCGGCGACATGGACAACAATACCAAGGTTTCGGAGTGCCCTTCACCTGCGTATCCGTGCGGGACATAACTTCGCCTTATGGGCAGTGGAGGACAATTCGCACAACGCTGGGGCGTCGGTGTATGGCGGGCGAGGTCGATGAGCCGGTCGCTGTTGCTGAGGGCGCCGGGACGATGGTGATGACGGTCAGCGCGGGGGTGATGGCCTTCAAGTGATGCGGATCTTCGCCCACAGACGGACCAGCGAGGTCACTCTCGTGATCTTGCTGCACCGGGGCGGACGTCACGGTCGTCCGCGTCCCGACACCGTTCGCCGAGGCCGCCGTCGCTGAGGAAGGGCCGGGGGGGGAGCCGTTGGCGTGGCACCGTACGCTTCCGCTCCAGCGGTGGAGCGGAAGCGTACGGTGCCGACGGCCGGCGCCGCGGGGAGGTTTGCCTTGTGGCCCGACCTTCAGGGACTCGGGTGCGGGAGCGCCGGGCGCGCCGTTACGGCATCAGGTGGTAGTCGGGGAAGTTGCCGGGCAGGCGTTCGGCGGGCGGGCCCTCGGTGACCGCGTGGACGAGGAGTTCGCCGCCCACGAACGCGCCGCGCCAGGAATTGCCGAAGCCGCCGAAGAGTTCCTCGCGGTCGCCGCGGGAGCGGGGTTTGTTGTGGCCGACCTTGAAGGCGCGGACCTGAGGGGCCAGGCGGGCGTAGGTGGCGGGCTCGTCGGTGGAGAGGGTGGCGACCAGGGCGCCGTTGCTGGCGTTCATGGCGGCGAGGAGTTCGGCCTCGGTGTCGACGAGGACGATGGTGTCGACGGGGCCGAAGGGTTCGGCGTGGTGGAGAGGGGAGGACGGGGGCGGGGCCAGGAGGGTCGTGGGAGGGAGATAGGCGGAGGTGTCCTGGGAGGGGAGGAACCAGCCTGAGGAAAGGTCGCCGCGGTGGAGGGGGACGGCGCCGCGGGAGATGGCCTCCGTCGTCAGGTCGGCGAGTTCCTTGGCCTTGGTGGCGTTGATGAGGGGGCCGTAGTCGAGGGTGGGGAGGGCGTCGTCGGGGGCGGCGACGGCCAGGGGGTGGCCGAAGCGGATGGCGCGTACGGCCGGGAGGTAGGCGGCCAGGAAGTCGGCGAAGGCGTCGCGCTGGACGACGAATCGGGGGTAGGCGGTGCAGCGCTGCTTACCGTAATCGAAGGTCTTGTGGAGCAGGGGTGTCAGCGCTTCCCAGTCGGTGTAGTGCCAGATGGCCCAGGTGTTGAGGCCCTCTTGCTCGAGGATGTGGCGTTTGCCGAGGTCGGCGACGGCGGTGGCGACCCGGGCTCCGGTGTCGCGGCCGCCGACGAAGGAGACACAGCCGATCTCGGGGGCGCGGACGAGGGAGGGGGAGAGTTCGCTGCCGCTGCCGCTGAGGAGGGTGGCCGGGATGCCCTCGCGGGCGGCCAGCGCGCAGGCCAGGGTGAGGCAGGAGAGGCCGCCGTCGGTGGGAGTTTTCGCGATCACGGCGTTGCCGGCCAGCGCCTGGACGAGCATCGCGTGGATCAGGACCGACATGGGGTAGTTCCAGCTGGCGATGTTGCTGACCGGGCCGGGGAGCGGCGAGCGGTCGGTGAGCATGCGGTCGATTTCGCCGACGTACCAGCGGACCCCGTCGATGGCGCGGTCGACGTCGGCCTGGGCGAGCTTCCAGGGCTTGCCGATCTCCCAGACGAGGAGGAGGGCGAGGAGCTCGCGGTGTTCGGTGAGGGCGTCGAGGGTGGCGCTGATCCGTGCCTTGCGTTCGGGGAGGGGGACGTGGCGCCAGGCGCGATGCTGGTCCAGGGAGGCGCGTACGGCATGCCGCGCGGCGTCCGCGTCGAGGCGGGGCGGGCCGGCGATGGGGGTGCCGTCCACCGGGCTGGCGGCGGGCAGCGGGGCACCGTCCGGGTGCCATTGGGCCGCCCAGAGGTTGCGGACATGGTCGTCGCGGAATGCCTCGGGGGCGGCGGCCAGGCTGCGCTGCCAGGCGTCCTGCCAGGACGTACCGGGTTTGAGGGTGAGGTTCGGGGTGGTGCGGGCCTCAGAAATGGGTGCCATCGGTGTCTCCGCTCTCGGTGCACGGCCGGAGGGGCAGGGTGGTGGCGCTCAGTCGGTTCTCGGCGGCTCCCACAGGAACCTGTTACTGGACGGTAGTGGTACGTGACGGTGCGTGGGCCGGTCCGGGGTCAGGTATGGCGAGTGTCACTCGGGGCGGGCGGGCGGACCACCGGTGCGCGGCCCGGGTGCAGACGATGTAGGCGGCGGACCGGTCCGGACCGGTCGGGCCGGGGCGATGGGGGCCGATGGCGCGGGTGCCGCGTCGTGTACGGGATGCCTTGAGGTGCCCCAGGCCGACGCCCGAGTTGGTGACCTCGTTGAACGGCGGCCTCGGTGAACGGCGGCCTCGGTGAACGGCGGCGGGACGCGGACAACGGTGGCGTCCCCCCTGGTGCGGTCGATTGCCTCGCGGACAGCGGCGTGGACGGGCAGTCGGTGCCGGACGCGAGCATCCGCCGGGTGTGGTTCATGCCCCGGGTGCCGGTCACACCCTGGACGATGGCCTTGGAGTCCCTGGTGTCCTTGGTGAGCCAGATAGCCATGGCGATGGCCTCGTCAGGCAGCGGCCGTGGCCAGGTCGGCGGCGTGCTGGGCGGCGGCGTCCATGGTGGCGGCCTGGGGGCGACGGGTGGGCGCGGTCGGCGAGAGGGTGGCGGTGACCTTGCCGGCGAGGGCGAGGATCGCGCCGTCGACCGTCCGTACGGGCGGATTGACCTCGACGAGGAACGCGTCCTGGCGGATCAGGACCTGCCGCAGGGCACGCGGGGCGATGAGCGTGGCGGGCAGACGACGTGGCGGACGAGGTGGCCATTGGCGTCCGTACCCAGCAGCCGGACCAACACCCCGTACCCCGCGAAGAGTTCCCGTGCCTGATGTGCGAGCCGAACAGGCCCACGCCCGCTCCTACGACTGATCGCCGTGCGCCCTCTGGACATCGGCGACACGATGCGGGATAACGGGTTCATACAGTATTCGTCGACTGTATGCAATCTGTCCCGGATCCCGTCCGGGCGCGCTGCCGGAACCTCCATGAAGGGAAGCGATGCCCCATGCCTGAGGACGCTCAAGACCTCATCTCCGGTGGGCACTTGGTCGCCAAGGCGCTCAAGGCGGAGGGGGTCGACGTCATCTACACCCTCTGCGGCGGCCACATCATCGACATCTACGACGGCTGCGTCGACGAGGGCATCGATGTCATCGACGTCCGCCATGAACAGGTCGCCGCGCACGCCGCGGACGGCTACGCCCGGATCACCGGCCGGCCCGGCTGCGCCGTGGTCACCGCGGGCCCCGGCACCACGGACGCGGTCACCGGGGTCGCCAACGCCCTCCGCGCCGAGTCCCCGATGCTGCTGATCGGGGGTCAGGGCGCGCACAGCCAGCACAAGATGGGGTCGCTGCAGGACCTGCCGCACGTCGACATGATGGCGCCGATCACCAAGTTTGCCGCCACGGTCCCCGACACCGCGCGGGCCGCGGACATGGTGTCGATGGCGTTCCGCGAGTGCTATCACGGCGCTCCGGGCCCATCGTTCCTGGAGATCCCCCGCGACATCCTGGACGCCAAGGTGCCGCGGGAGACCGCCAGGATTCCGCGGGCCGGGCAGTACCGCGCCTCGACCCGCTCGCCCGGTGACCCGGAGGCCGTACAACAGCTCGCCGATCTCCTCGTACGGGCCGAGAAACCGGCGATTCTGCTGGGCAGTCAGGTGTGGACGACCCGGGCCACGGACGCGGCGACGGAGCTCGTACGGACCCTGAACGTCCCCGCGTACATGAACGGCGCGGGCCGCGGCACCCTGCCGCCCGGCGATCCGCACCACTTCCAGCTCTCCCGCCGCTATGCCTTCTCCCACGCCGACCTGATCGTGATCGTCGGCACGCCCTTCGACTTCCGGATGGGGTACGGAAAGCGCCTCTCCCCCGCCGCGACGATCGTCCAGATCGACCTGGACTACCGGACGGTGGGCAAGAACCGGGACATCGACCTGGGGATCGTCGGGGACGCGGGGCTGGTGCTGGCCGCCGTCACCGAGGCCGCGTCCGGGCGGCTGAACGACGGCGCCGGCCGGCGCAAGGAGTGGCTGGAGGAGCTGCGGGCAGCCGAGCAGGCCGCGCTCATCAAGCGGCTGCCGCAGCTGCGCTCGGATGCCGACCCGATCCACCCGTACCGCCTGGTCAGCGAGATCAATGACTTCCTGACCGAGGACTCGGTCTACATCGGGGACGGCGGGGACATCGTCACCTTCTCCGGGCAGGTCGTCCAGCCCAGGTCGCCCGGCCACTGGATGGACCCGGGGCCGTTGGGGACGCTGGGTGTGGGGATTCCCTTTGTGATGGCCGCCAAGCAGGCGCGGCCGGAGAAGGAAGTCGTCGCGCTCTTCGGCGACGGGGCGTTCTCGCTGACCGGCTGGGACTTCGAGACGCTGGTCCGCTTCCGCCTCCCCTTCGTCGGGATCGTCGGCAACAACTCCTCGATGAACCAGATCCGTTACGGCCAGAAGGCCAAATACGGCGACGCGCGCGAGCGGGTCGGCAACACCCTCGGGGATGTGCCGTACGACCAGTTCGCACGGATGCTCGGCGGATACGGCGAGGAGGTCCGCGACCCGGCACAGATCCGGCCGGCCCTCGAGCGCGCCCGTGCGTCGGGCAAGCCGTCGCTGATCAACGTCTGGATCGACCCGGACGCCTACGCCCCCGGAACCGTGAACCAGACCATGTACAAGTGAGGTGAGCCGGCCGTGGCCAAAGCACTCAGCGGGGTCCGTGTCCTGGACATGACCCATGTACAGTCCGGTCCCTCCGCCACCCAGCTGCTCGCCTGGCTGGGCGCGGATGTCATCAAGCTGGAGGCGACCACCGGTGACATCACGCGCAGGCAGCTGCGCGACATCCCGGACGTCGACTCCCTCTACTTCACGATGCTCAACTGCAACAAGCGCAGCATCACCCTCAACACCAAGACCGCCCGCGGCAAGGAGCTGCTGACCGAGCTGATCCGGCGCAGCGACGTCCTGGTGGAGAACTTCGGGCCGGGCGCAGTGGACCGGATGGGGTTCAGCTGGCACCGTATCCGGGAGATCAACCCGCGGATCGTCTACGCCTCGATCAAGGGCTTCGGCGAGGGCCCGTACACCAACTTCAAGGCGTACGAGGTGGTGGCGCAGGCGATGGGCGGGTCGATGGCGACGACCGGCTTCGCAAACGGGCCGCCGCTGGCGACGGGGGCACAGATCGGCGACTCGGGGACCGGGGTGCACTGCGTCGCCGGGATCCTCGCGGCGCTCTACCAGCGCGAGCACACCGGCCGCGGACAGCGGGTCAATGTCGCCATGCAGCATGCGGTGCTGAATCTGTGCCGGGTCAAGCTGCGCGACCAACAGCGCCTGGCACACGGGCCGTTGGCGGAGTACCCGAACGCCGACAACACGACGTCGGCCGACGAGGTGCCGCGCAGCGGTAATGCGAGCGGTGGCGGGCAGCCGGGGTGGGCGGTGCGGTGTGCGCCCGGCGGCCCCAACGACTACGTCTATGTGATCGTGCAGCCGGCCGGCTGGCGGCCGCTGACCGCGCTGATCGGGCGGCCCGAGCTGGCCGAGGACCCGGAGTGGGCGACGCCGGAGTCTCGGCTGCCCAGGCTCGCGAAGATGTTTCAGCTGATCGAGGAGTGGAGCAGCACCCTGCCCAAGTGGGAGGTGCTGGAGCGGCTGAATTCCCACGGCATCCCCTGCGGGCCGATCCTTTCGACGAAGGAGATCGTCGAGGACGCCTCGCTGGCCGCCAACGAGATGGTCGTCACGGTCGAGCATCCGCAGCGCGGCGCCTTCACCACCGTCGGGTCGCCGCTGAAGCTGTCCGACTCCCCCGTCGAGGTCGATCGCTCCCCCCTGCTGGGCGAGCACAACGAAGAGGTGTACGTGGGCGAGCTGGGGATCGACGACGAGGAACTGCGGCTGCTTCAGGCAAAGGGAGTGATCTGATGGGTGGCCATATAGAGGTAGTACGTGGGGTGTTGGAGCGTGCGCGGGACGAGGGGCGGACGGCGCTGACGGCGCCCGAGGGGAAGCTGATCGCCGATGCGTACGGGATTCCCACACCGGCCGAGGGGCTGGCGGAGTGTGCCGATGATGCGGTGGCGCTGGCCGACCGGATCGGTTTCCCGGTGGCATTGAAGATCGTCTCGCCGGACATCCTGCACAAGACGGATGCGGGCGGGGTACGGACCGGGCTGGGCTCGGCGGCCGAGGTGCGGGGTGCGTTCACGGCGATCGTGCAGAACGCGACGGCGTACGACCCGGCGGCGCGGATCTCCGGTGTGCAGGTGCAGCAGATGGTGCCCGAGGGACAGGAGGTGATCGTCGGGGCGGTCACCGACCCGACGTTCGGGAAGATCGTGGCGTTCGGCCTGGGGGGCGTGCTGGTCGAGGTCCTCAGGGACGTCACCTTCCGGCTGGCGCCGGCCTCGCCGGAGGACGCGGCATCGATGCTGGACGGGATCCGGGCCGCGGCGGTGCTGCGCGGGGTGCGCGGCGGGGCCGCGGTGGACCGTGCGGCGCTCACCGACGTCATCGTCCGGACCTCTCAACTTGCCGCGGATTTTCCCGAGTTGGCGGAAGTGGATCTCAATCCGGTGTTCGCCTCGGCGGACGGCGCGATGGCCGCGGACGTCCGTATCCTGCTGCGTGAGGGGGCGCCGGTGCAGCGCCGTCGGCACACCAGGGACGAGATCCTCACCGCGATGCGGCGGCTGATGCGGCCGCGTTCGGTGGCCGTCATCGGGGCGTCCGCCGAGCGGGGGAAGATCGGCAATTCGGTGATGCGCAATCTCCTCGACGGCGGCTTCCCGGGGGACATCCATCCGGTGCATCCCAAGGCCGAGGACATTCTCGGCCGCGAGGCGTACCAGTCGGTGATGGATGTGCCGGGAGAGGTGGATGTGGCGGTGTTCGCGATCCCCGCGCCGCTCGTCCCCGCGGCGCTGGAGGAGGTCGGCCGCAAGGGCATCCCGAACGCCGTCCTGATCCCGTCCGGCTTCGCCGAAACAGGTGAACACGCCCTGCAGGAGCGGATCGTGGCCATCGGCGAGGAGTACGGGGTGCGGCTGCTGGGGCCGAACATCTACGGCTACTACTCCACTTGGCAGGACCTGTGCGCGACGTTCTGCACGCCGTACGACGTCAAGGGCGGGGTGGCGCTGACCTCGCAGTCCGGCGGCATCGGGATGGCGATCCTGGGCTTCGCCCGGACGACGAAGACGGGTGTCTCGGCGATCGTCGGGCTCGGCAACAAGGCGGATGTGGACGAGGACGATCTTCTGACGTACTTCGGCGAGGACCCCCACACCCACTGCATCGCCATGCACGTGGAGGATCTGAAGGACGGGCGGGCGTTCGTCGAGGCGGCGCGGGAGACCGTACGCAAGAAGCCGATCGTGGTGCTGAAGGCGGGGCGGACCAGCGCGGGCGCAAGGGCCGCCGGATCGCATACGGGCGCGCTGGCCGGGGACGACGCGGTCTACGACGACATCCTGCGGCAGGCCGGCGTCATCCGGGCGCCGGGGCTGAACGACATGCTGGAGTACGCGCGGGCACTGCCCGTACTGCCCGCCCCGAAGGGCGACAACGTCGTCATCATCACGGGCGCCGGCGGCTCGGGGGTCCTGCTGTCGGACGCCATCGTCGACAACGGACTGCGGCTGATGGACATTCCCGACGACCTGGATGCCGCGTTCCGGCGCTATATCCCTCCGTTCGGCACGGCCGGGAACCCGGTGGACATCACGGGCGGCGAGCCACCGTCCACGTACGAGGCCACCATCCGGCTGGGCATGCAGGACCCGCGGATCCATGCGCTGGTGCTCGGCTACTGGCACACCATCGTCACGCCGCCGATGGTCTTCGCGAAGCTGACGGCGCGGGTCGTCGAGGAGTTCCGGGCGCGCGGGATCGAGAAGCCGGTGGTGGTGTCGCTGGCGGGTGACACCGAGGTCGAGGAGGCCGCCGCGTATCTCTTCGAGCGGGGCGTTGTGGCCTACCCGTACACCACCGAGAAGCCGGTGGCGGCGCTCGGTGCGAAATACCGCTGGGCACGGGCCGCGGGGTTGCTGGCCTGACCCCCGCTCCGGGAGCTCCGCCGAAGCTCTCCTGGAGCACGGAGAGATCGGACGGGGGGCGCGCTGACCGGGTTCTTTCACTTCCTAGGAGAATTCCGAGGGGATGAGATGAGCACAGAGAAGGAACGGCATGCGAGGGCCGTCGCATGCCGCGAGGTCACGGACGGCAAGGGCCGTGTCTATCGCATCGGTGAGACGGACCGGGATCTGCTCGGTCATTCCCGCAAGCTGATGGTGTATCTGCCGTGGATCGCGATGATGGCCATCAGCGTTTCGGAGTATGCATACGGTTCGGCCGAGGACACCCTCTCGGGGGCCCACGGCTGGACGCAGAGCAACACCTTCTGGATTCTGAGCGTCTGGGTGTTCTTCCAGGCCGGTATCGCCTTTCCGGCCGGCTGGCTGCGCGAGCGGGGAATCCTGACCGCCCGCAAGGCCATGTTCCTCGGGGCAGCACTCAGCCTCATCGGCTTTGCCGCACTCGCCCACCTGGACAATGTCTTCCTGGCCCTCTGCGGCTTCGGTGTGATCGGCGGCCTCGGCTCCGGCCTGATCTACGCCACCTGCATCAATATGGTCGGCAAGTGGTTCCCCGAGCGGCGCGGCGCGAAGACGGGCTTGGTGAACGGCGGCTTCGCCTATGGCGCGCTGCCCTTCATATTCATCTTCAACTACGCCTTCGACACCAGTAATTTCGCCGAGGTGCTGGACCTCATCGGCGTGTACGTCCTGCTCGTCGTCTGCGTCTGCGCGTGGTTCTTCAAGGATCCGCCGAAGAACTGGTGGCCCGCCGACATCGACCCGCTGAGCCGTTCCGGCAACAGGAAGAGCGCCGCAAGCCTGGCCAAGAACCCGCCCGCGGTACGGCAGTTCACTCCGAGGGAAGCCCTCCGGAGCGGCATGCTCCCACTGATGTGGATCACTCTCGTCATGACCGCCGGAGTCTCGATCTTCGGGATTTCCTTCCAGGTGGACTTCGCCAAGGAAGTCGGCTTTGGTCCGCTGGTCGCCGCCTCGTCCATGGGCGTGATGTCCGTCGTCAACGGCGTCGGACGGGCGGTGGTCGGCTGGCTGTCCGACCTGTGGGGACGGAAACCGACCCTGGTTTTCGTCATCGTCGTCCTGGGCCTGGCGCAATTCGGCGTGATCTGGGCCGGTGACATCCACAGCGAGTGGCTGTTCCTGGTCTTCGCCTTCCTGTCGGGATTCGGCGGCGGCGCCTTCTACCCGATGTTCGCGGCCCTGACCCCGGACTATTTCGGCGAGAACTACAACGCCACCAATTACGGGCTGGTCTACAGCGGAAAGCTGATCAGCGGCCTGTTCGGCGGCGGACTGGGATCGATGGTGGTCGACGCCTGGGGATACAACGGCGCCTATGCGCTCGCCGGCGGTATCTCGATGGTGGCGGCGGCCTTGGCCCTGCTGCTGCACCAGCCGGGGCGCATCCGGATGCGCGATGTGGCGCCCAATCCGCAGCCGATCAGCCGGGAAGTGATCTGACGCGGACGGCGAGGACCGTCCGCCCCGTTCAGCCGGCGGACGGCCCGTTCTGCATGCCCAGCGTCCCGTCGGCGATCGCCCGGTGGTGCCGGACCACTTCATCGATGATGAAGTTCAGGAACTTCTCCGCGAACGCCGGGTCCAGCCGGGCGTCCTCGGCCAGCTTCCGCAGCCGCTCGATCTGCGACGCCTCCCGCGCCGGGTCGGCAGGGGGCAGGCTGTGCCGCGCCTTGAGCTCTCCGACCTGCTGGGTGCACTTGAAGCGTTCGGCGAGCAGATGCACCAGCGCGGCGTCGAGGTTGTCGATGCTGCTGCGCAGATAGAGCAGCCGCTCGCGCGCCGCCTCGTCGGCGAC
>NZ_JBEZJZ010000182.1:0-10612 GCF_040651455.1 Streptomyces sp. NPDC048483 | reverse complement strand
CATTCTGTTTCCTCTCTCTGTGTTTTCCGTTATAATTTATGTGGTGTGGGGGGGGGTGCGGCGCCAGTCGCCGCACCCCGCGCCCCCTGCCTGCCACCGCACCCCGCACCCCGCACCCCGCACGACGAGAGGCAACCATGTCGCCCTCCCGCGCCCGGACCACCACCGCGCTCGCACTGCTGCTCCTGGCCACCACCGCCTGCACAGCCGCGCAGCACGGGCCCACACCCGCCTCGCACCCCCCGCTGGTGTCCCGGCAGGCCCAGCAGCTCCGGCTGCCACTGGACGCCTACGCATCGACCGTGGCCGAGACCCACCTCGTGGAAGACGCACAGGACATCCTCATGCGCCGGTGCATGAACGACCTCGACATGGAGTGGAAGACCCTGCCCCGGGTGGACGCCCAGGACACCGAGCCGCCCAACCTCCGGCGATACGGAGCCGACGAGACAGAAGCCATCCGCTACGGCTACCATCCCCGCCCCGACCCGCCGTCGGTGGTACGGCGCAACCGGGCCTGGGACGAGCGCGAAGCGCTCCCCGCCGAGGTACAGCGCGCGGCCTACGGGCCCTCCGGCAAGGGCGGCTGTCTCAAGACCGCCCAACACCAACTCGTCGGCGACACCGCCCCACCCGACTACCACGCCTTCAACCAGCTGACCGGCACCGCTCTGGAAACCTCCCGGCGCGCCCCCGAAGTACGCGACGCCCTGCGCACATGGCACGCATGCATGGGGAAAGCAGGCTTCGACTACCCGGACCCCTTTGCCGCCGCCGGCAGCGAGCACTGGGAGACGGCCGAGCCCACGGCGACCGAACGCGCCACCGCCCGCAAAGACGTGGCGTGTCAGAAGTCGGCGAAGCTGACGACGGTATGGGCAGCGGCCGAGACCCACACCCAACACCGCCTGATCGACCAGAACACCGACCGCCTGCACAAGGCAAAAGTCCGAAAGGACCGCTGGCTGGCAGCCGCCCGCCGCGTCCTGAACCGTGAGGGCGGTTAGCCGTGCTTCTAGGACTTGTCCGGCCGATCATGTGACTACTCCGCGCCGGGGCGTAGATGTGGTCGTGATGCGGGGCGATCTGACAGGTGCCGAGGGGGAACGGCTGCGGCCGTTCCTGCCGGTCAGTAACCGCGCCAAGATCGCGGAGGGCGCCTCGCTGCGGATGCGTCGGGTCAACACGGAGCTGCGCCGGGTGCTGTCCGGGGCCATTACTGACTTCGGCTTGTCAGGGTGACGTTGGATCGTCGAGGGTCAGACCGGTGCCGGCTATGAAGCCGTCGAGGGTGTCGGTTCGGTACTGAAGTCGTTTGAGTCGGTTGCGGACGAGGGTTTCGAGCCGGTCGAGGGCGACCACGGCGAGGTTGGCCAGGCTGTGCTTGACGTGCGCCCATACCCACTCGACGGGGTTGAGGTCGGGTGAGTAGGCGGGGAGCAGGAACACTGTCAGCCATGCACGCTGGGCGATCAGCTCGCGCATGGCGTGGGAGTTGTGGGTGTTCAGACGGTCCCAGACGAGCACGATCGGCGCCTTGACGAGCTGGTGGACACCGTCGATCAGCGCGATGAAGTCCCGTTCTCCCATACTGCGGCGTGTGCCTTTGCCCGCGGGGTGGGTGCGCAAGCGGTGACACAGCCGGGTGCGGGAGCCGGGCCGCATCGCGATCAGCCCGGCCACCGACAGCCGTCCCGAGCGCCGGCCGCTGACCGTCACCACGGGTGTTCGGCCGCGCCGGCCCCACGTGCGTCCTTTGGGCGGCCGCCGGGTGAAGCCTGCTTCGTCCTCGAAGCAGATGTAACCCCCGCAGGCCGCCCGGGCTCTTTTACCTCCGCCCAGGTCGCCTCCTTCCATGCGGTCACGGCCTGCTCGTCGCGCTCGGCGACCCGCCGTGCGGGCACCTGCGGGCTGAATCCGAGCCGGTGCATCAGCCTCGTGGCGCCCGAGACGCTGTAGGAGACGTGGAACTTCCTGCCGATCAGCGTGGCCACCCGCGCCGCCGTCCACACCTGATCCTCCACCCAGCCGTGCGCGGCCGGCCCCTGCTCCAGATACCCGGCCAGCTTCTCCAGACAGCGCGGGGACAGACGACACCGCGATCCACTCGGGCCACGCGAGACCAGAGCCTGGACACCACCACCCCGCCACAACTGCTGCCACTGGTAGACCGACTTCAAGCTCACCCGCAGGCGCCGTGCGACCTCCGACGGCTTGATCTTCTGCTCGAACAGCTCAGCCGCCTGCATCCGCACCGTCTCCCGGCGCCAGCGTCCCGCAGCGGTCAGCCCGCCCCCATCCGCATACCTCACACACCACGAAGTACAAACAAACCCCAAGATCCATCAGGCACTTCGAGAAGAATCACCCTGACGAGCCGAAGTCAGTAACCCCCTTGGAGACCAGGTCGCCGACTACGAGGTTCTGGCCAGTTCCAGGACGAGATCGCCTACATGACCCGCACCTACGACCGGATGAACAAGGCCACGCTGACCATGGCCAAGCCCAAGCGCCGTCGCCGTGTCGGCGCCCGAACCTGACACCCTCATCCGACGGCCGAAACCCAGGCGATGACGCGCCGCGCCTCTCGGCGACCGTCCGGCACGCAGACCCTCTACCGCGCGCTGGACGCACTCGGTGCTGCCCAAAGCCGGATGCCCAGCTCCGGCCTGAGGGGCCCAATCGCAGCGACACCGCGCTGCTCCTGGGCGTGCTGCTCGCTAAGACGGAGCTAGATGCCGCCGTACGCGCCGACCCTGCGCAGGAACCCCCGCGTGGGCTGCCCTTAAGCCTCTCGCCAGCGCCGCCGCCTTGGCTGCGGCCGGCCTCATCGATGCCCCCGACTCCAGCGCGGCGAAGCCAGCCACCAAGCAGTCCGTGCTGCTATCGACCCCGCGGCCCAGTCGCTACGCGCAGCTGCCTACATCATCAAGTAGAGGTGAAACTCAGGGTGTTCCTGTTGAACAGCAAGAGCCGGCGTTCCAAACTCACCGCCGACAAGCTCCGGGCGCCGGCTGCCCTCGGACTGGAGTGGGCGGTCTGATGTCGCCTACTGCATCCAGGTGAGCGAGGGGCCCCGACTCCGGTCTACGGAACCCGGGCCCCTCTAGCGTACGGTCATGGAACCCACCCAGATGCCGGAGGCGCTGCGCCGCGCGGTCCACCAGCTCGTCTCCGAGGCGGTCCAGAACTGCCAGGCGGTACTGCGGTACCGAGCCCGATCAGACGCACGCCTGGAAGCGGATGACGCTGTACCGGGCCACGGACGCGGAGGACACGATGAACATGGTGTCCATGCTGATCGCGGCGTTCTGCCAGCGCGGCGGCATGAGGAACAGCACGCTGGGGTCGTACCTCCAGCTCAGTCAGCAGCGCGACCGGGCAGCCGGCCCGGGAGATGGCACCTGGGCGCACCTGGCGGGTCTCCAGTACTTCAACGACTGGGCCGACAAGGACCTTGACCGCCACATGTCCTACAAAGCGGCCGGTGCTGACCTTCCTGTGTTCCGCCTGTCCACCGGAACCTCCCTCGTCGCCTGCACCTACCAAAAGGAGTACCGCGTCGCGGGCGTTGGTACGTCCGGCACGGTCCAGTTCGAAAAGGGCTCGGACACCGACGTGCTGCTCGGCGGTGGCGGCCGGGAGTGGCGCAGCGTGAGGGAAACCAGCAGCGTGACCGCACTGATCGAGGTCCCGGCCAAGAAGACATCGCCGGCCACCGTCCTGGCGTGTGACTGCTACCAGCCTCAGGTGCTTTCGGCGACGGGGGTCAAGCCCTGAAGACCCGCTGCGCACCAGCCGGCGCCTCCTGGCCCCGGTAGCCGATACCCGTCCCCAGCAGCCTCAAAGGCAGGGATTGCGAACGGGTTCTGAGCTTGTCTTTTAAGGTCTGGCGTCGAATGCGACTCGAACTAAGCCAGCGTTTTCGCAGTTCAGCGGACGTGAAGGCGGCCTTCGTCTGATCCTGTGCTCCGTCACACAGGCAGAGGAAACAGTACGAAGGTTTGGTCGTGAGTCTGAGGGATCAGGGTGTCCTGCGGGATGCGTTCGCGGAAGTGTCGTGCTTCCGGACGGAGTTATATGCGTGTCTGACCTCGCGGCGCGACTCGCTGTTCGAATTGTGCGATGCGCTGTTGTGCACGGACGGGCCGGTGCGGACGCTGGTCGACCTGGCGCTCGCGCCGGAACACCGCCGCGGGCACGGGGCCCTCTACGGCGGCCTCAACGAGGGACGACTCGACGTCTCGCGGCTGCGTCGCGCGCTGGCCGGGATGCGGTTGCCGAGGGCTGCGGACGGTCGGATTGTGCTGGCCGCGGATGTCTCGCCGTGGCTGCGTCCGGGCGCCAACACCTGCCCTGACCGGACCTTCTGCCACACCTTCGGCCGTGGCGAGGGTAAGCACCAGATGGTGCCTGGCTGGCCGTATTCGATCGTGGCTGCGCTGGAGACGGGCCGAACGTCGTGGACGGCGGTGCTGGACGCGGTCCGCCTGACGCCCGGCGCAAACGTCGCCGCGGTGACCGCGGTCCAGATCCGCGAGGTCGTCGAACGGCTCGTCGCCGCCGGCCAGTGGAAGCCGGGTGACCCGGAGGTCTTGGTCGTGCTGGATGCCGGATATGACGCACCCCGCATCGCCCACCTGCTCAAGGACCTGCCCGTCGAGATCCTCGGTCGGCTCCGCTTTGACCGCGTCATGCGTCGGCCGACACCGCCGCGGGTCTACGACCCGAAGGGCGGCCGACCGCCCAAGCACGGCGGCGAGTTCGTGTTCGGCGACGCCGCCACCTGGGGCACCGAGCAGGCATGGGACAGGCTGCACCCAAGGTTGACCCGGCGGGCGGCCTGGATCGACTACGACGGACCGCTACCCATCATCGATGGAACCGTCATCCGCCTGACCGTGGCGAGGCTGCCCAGCGGTGGGGTGAACAAGCCGGTCTGGTTGTGGTGGTCGGGCACCGCCGCCACCGAAGCCGACGTCGACCGCTGCTGGCAGTCCTTCCTCCGACGCTTCGATCTGGAGCACACCTTCCGCCTGTTCAAGCAGACGCTCGGGTGGACCAAGCCTCGGCTTCGCAGCTCGGAGGCGGCCGACCGGTGGACGTGGCTGGTGATCGCCGCCTGTGCCCAGCTCCGGCTCGCCCGTCCGCTGGCCACCGATCTCCGGAGGCCCTGGGAGAAGCCGGTTCCGCCGAACAGACTCACACCCGCCCGCGTTCGCAGAGGGTTCAGATACCTCTACACGAAGGCCGGCTCCCCGGCCGGTGCACCGAAACCGTCTCGTCCCGGCCCCGGTCGACCGCTCGGCTCGAAGAACCGCTATCCGGCTACCCGGCACGACGTGGGACGCGTCCTCGCCACCGGCGAGGCATACACCCGTCCCACTCACCACAAGGTCGGCACCAAGCCTCGCAGGGCAGGCTGACAAGCGACAAAGAGGATCAGCACACTGAGCGCATGCGATACGAGGAGAGATCCAAGCTCACCGGGGTGAAAGCCATGGTCCCAGTGGCCATCCTTGTCGCCTCACCAGTGCTGCTGGTAGCCGGGGCGCCGATCCGTCGCCGATACCTTCGCTACGTCTACCGGGATGAGGCCCCGCAGATCCTGGACAAGAAGCGGGGCTGGGTCAGCGCCCACTACTTCGTGGTCACCAGCCCTCTTCTCGAATGGCTCTGCTGGCCCACAGAATCACTCGCCCGTCTCGTCTCACGCCGACGTTAAAAGACAAGGTTATAACCTGCTTCTGATCCTCAAAGTGCAGTTCAGGGCCTGGTAAGTCGAGGGGGTTGACGAAGTGCCCCGTTCGCGAAGCCGTCTCCGTAACGCTTCCGCGAACCGATTCGTGAGGCCCGTGATGTGCCGGGGAGTGAGCGATCAAGGATTCATTTGAGACCTTGATCAAGGGCACCCGGGTGAAGCCGGAACCAGCCGGCTGAGGATGGCTCAGGCAGCCGCCGAGCAGGGGGACGAAGCCGCAGCCCGCATCAACCGGCTCTCTCGTAAAGTGGCTTGCCGAGCCTGACGGGGGAGATCCATCGTGACCAGTACTACTCAGCAGACAGCCGTGTCGACAGTCGAGGCCCGCAACACGCCCGCCCGGGTCAGTTTCTGGTCGGCTGCCATGGGCGTCAGCCTGATCGTGGCGATCTTCGCGACGCCGATGTTCTGGCTGATGTACGGCAGCTACTACACGTTCGCAATGTTCATGTTCGGGGTTGTTGCTGTCCCGGCCGGGCATCTTGGCCGCCGCCGTGGCACGCGCCTGGGCGGCCGCGACCGCGGTCTGGCCCTGCTCGGCATCGTGACCGGCTGGCTGCTGATCTGCTGTAGCTTGCTGCTGGTGTTGGTCTATGCCGGCGCATTGGCCGGACTCGCGTTCCTGGTCAACTCCACGAGTTGAGCCACGGCTGTTGCGAACTCATCCGGATCGCACCGTGACCTGCGCACTTGAGGATCAGAAACAGTTTCTTATCTTGTCTTTTAACCCCGGAATCGGACGTTGATGCTGCCCCGTGATCTATCTGGGCTGCTGGGTGATGTTGACCATCCAGGTGATCCCGAACTGGTCGACGAGCGAGCCGGCCTCGTCACCCCATGACTGCTTCTCCAGGGGCAGCGTCACGGTGCCGCCGGCGGACAGCCTCTCGAAGTAGCTGCGGAGTTTGGCGTCGTCGCCGTCGAGGAAGACCGCGACGTTGTTGCCCGGGGTGTGGGGCATCTCTTCCCGAACGTCCCACGCCATCAGCGTGTAGCCGTCTGGGGTGCGGAGCGTGGCGTGCATGATCTTGTCGGGGTGAGGCACGTCCGTCGAGCCGTATTCGGCGTAGGTGCCCATCTCCAGCTGGCCGCCGAGGACGTCCTGATAGAACTCGATCGCCTGCCGTGCGTTCCCGTTGAAGGCGAGGCACGGGTTGAGTTGAGATCCCATCTGATGCTCCTTGGCGTGAGTGATTTCGAACGGCTTGAACGTAGCAACGGGCACCGACAACCGTCCGAGCAATGGCAGCACGCCGGTCAGCTGACATCGACAGCTCCAAGATCCCCGGCAGAGTCGCTCAGCTTGTTATTTGATCTTTGCGGCCTTTGAGGCGATTGCGTTCGGTGATGGTCTCGGGCCGCCTGGTCGTTTTGCCCACGTCGTGACGCGTGGTGGGATGACGGTTCTTCGACCCGACTGGCCTGCCTGGTCCGGGTGTTGAGGGTTTCGGTGCACGGGCTGGGCAGTGCAGGTGCGGGCGGAGGTTCCGAAACCCTCGGCGGACCCTGGCGGGGGTGAGCCGAGCTGACTCGGTCGGCTTCTCCCAGGGGCGGCGGAGATCGGCAGCGGCCTCGCGGGTGAGCCGCAGCTGCGTGTGGGCCGCGATCACGAGCCACGTCCAGCGATCCGCGGCCTCGGGGGTGCGGAGCTTCGGGCGGGACCAGCCGAGCGTCTGCTTGATCATTCTGAAGGTGTGCTCAAGATCGAATCTACGGAGGAACGCCTGCCGGCGCAGGTCGACGTCCTCGCTGGTCATACCGGTCTTTGAGGACCACAGCCAGAGGGGCATCGGGTCCTGGCCGCCGGGCAGGTGGTCGACCTGGAGGCGGATCAACGTGCCTTCGAGGAGCGGGAGTTCACCCTCGTGGTCGATCCACGCAGAGCGGGTCGTGAGCCGGGGGTGGATGCGGTCCCAGGCCACGGCCTGGGCGGTGCCGTACCGGTCGGTGACCTGCATCGTCGCGGCGTCCGGCTCTCCCCAGGTCTCGGGCTTGGCGAAGCGGAACTCGTTGCCGTGCCTGGGGTAACGGCCACCGCAGGGGTTGGCCAGGGCGAACTCTTTTCGCGAAGGCGCCGACCGTCGCATCACCCGGTCCGAGCGCATCCGCCCCAGCACCTCGACGGGCAGACCGTCGAGCAGGTAGGCCATGCGCGGGGCGTCGTATCCGGCATCGAAGACGACCAGGATGTCCGCGTCTCCGGGCTCCCACTGGCCGCCGTCGATCAGGTCGGTGACCACGCGGCGGACCTGGGCGGCGGTGACCTCGGCGACGTCGTCGTCGGGACCCAGGCGGACCGCGTCCAGCAGCTGGCACCAGGAAGTGCGGCCTGTCTCCAGGGAGGCGACGAACGAGTACGGCCAGCCGGGAATGAACTGGTCGCTGGAGCGTCCGTTGCGGCCATAAACATGGCAGAACAGGCGGTCCGGGCTGCACGGGGCGTCGGGACGCAGCCAGTTGGTCACGTCGACCGCGAGTGCGAGCCGGTTGTCGGCGGCCTTGGGCTGCGGGAGCACAGCCAGAGCGCGGCGAAGCTCGTCCGCGTCGATGCGGCCGCAGTTCAGCGCGTCGTACAACGCGCCGTGCCCACGGCGGTGCTCGGCCAGCAGTGTCAGGTCCACGGGCGAGGTCACCGGCCCGTTCTCGCAGAGCATCGCGTCACACAGCTCGAACAGGGTGTCACCGCGCCGAGCCAGGCACGCGTAGGAGTCCTCCCGGAAGTGTGACGTGAAGTCGAACGCGTCCCGCCGGGCATCGTGGTTCAGCAAACTCACCTCTGCGGCCTTCGTATGAATCTGATTCCGTGGCGGAACGCAGGATCATGCGAAGGCCGTCCGCCTGTCCGGCGAATCCCCAGGTGAGTGACGTCGTACGACGCCCCGTTCGAGGCCAGAGGTTAAAAGACAAGTTTAGGACCTGTTCCTAAAGATCCCGGCGGCGTTTGCCCAGATCAGGAATCGAACATGGCTGGGGTCAGAGCTCGTCGGTGAGCCGGTTCGGCGCGGTGAGGACGACGTCGACCGGGCGTTGATCGAGAAGCGGCACAGCGCTTGCCTGTCTACTCTGCACGTGCTGCGTATGAGTCCTTCTTCCTCCTCCAGACCCCCGCCGACGAAGGTGTGCCCTGTCGCTGTTGGCCGCTCGTTACTTGCGGGGTAATAGACCGCTCCCCCCTCCTCCGGCAGGATCAAACACATCGACGGGAACCCCGCCGGGATCCGGCCTCAACCGCGAGGAGAGCGCCTTGTCTGCCAAGTCCACCGCCATGACGGCGAGTTCAGTCACCATCGCACGGTCCGTAGCCGAGGCGACCCGGGCCGTCGTAGAGGAGTTCCTTGCCGCCCGGCTGGCGGGCGACACCGGGCGGCTCATCGAGCTCTTCGCCGACGAGGTCGACTGGCTGCTCGCCGAGAATCCCGCCGTCCCCTGGATCCGCCCGCGATCCACCGCCGCCGACTGCGCTGCCCAGTTCACGGAATTGATGGAGCACACCGTGCCCGAGGACGCGCGCGCCTCCGTCGACACCTTCCTCGTCGATGGCACCGACGCCGTCTTGATGGGGCACGTGTCGGGGACCGTACGCGCGACGGGAAAGTCCTTCGCGGGTCCGTTCGCGCTCCACCTCACCGTCGAACACGGCCAGATCACCCGGCACCACCTCTACGAAAACAGCTTGTCGATCGCCGAGGCCTGCGCCCGATGAAAGCGCGGGCGGCACAAGGTCCGCCCTTGCTCAACACACACGCCTCCATCCGCAGCACCTCCTGCGGCAACACGAAGATCTGGCTGACGGGTCGTGCAACTCCGTGCGAGGGTGCGTGAGTCGGAAGGTGCGGTTGGCGGTCGCGGCGGTGACCGTGCTCAGTCCCGCTGGGCCTCGCGGGAGGCGGGCTGGCCGGTCCGGCGGGAGGTGCGGCGGGTGATTCGCCTGGTCATCAGCGTGATCGCGGCCCAGGTGATGAGCGACTCGGAGTGCTGGATCAGCCTTTCATAGTCCCGAGCGTGTCGTCGGGCGTGCATGACCCAGGCGATCGATCTCTCGACCACCCAGCGGCGGGGCAGGACGACGAATCCCTTCGCGTCTTTCGGCCGGCTCACCGTCTTGACTGTGAGGTTCAGGTACTTCTTCGCCCAGGTCACGAGCTGTCCGGCGCAGGCGGAGTCGGCCCAGACGATCGTGATCTCCGGGTGCATCAGCCGCAGCCGGAACAGCACTTCCTTCGCCGCGTCGCGGTCGGTGACGTCGGCCGGGGTGACCATCACGAACAGCGGCAAGCCCTTCGTGTCCACGACCAGGTGCCGTTTCCTGCCGTTGATTTTCTTCGCCGCGTCGTAGCCGCGCGAGTCCTTGCCGACGGTCTCGGCGGCCTTCACGGACTGTGAGTCGATGATGGTGGCGACCGCCCCGGGCGACCGGCCCATATCCCGGCGGACGCGCTTGCGGAGCTGGTCACGGATCTGCCCGATCACCCCGGCTGCCGCCCAGCGGGCCATGAAGTTGTAGCAGGTCCGCCAGGGCGGGAAGTCCCTCGGCAGGGCCCTCCACTTGCAGCCCGTATCAACGACGTACCGAATTGCGTCCACGATCTCGCGCCGCGGGTGCTTCTCCGGGCGCCCGCCGCGCGGGGTCTCGCAGGCCGGCCCGCCCGGCAGCAGTGGTTCGATCAGGGCCCATTCGTCGTCGTAAGTGTCCGAGGGACAGCAGCGCCGCCGGGCCAACGTCCCCTCCCCTCATGGAAGTGGGGACCGGTCTTCAGTGGCGTCCGCGGACACAGGATCCGGCCGGCACCGGGCCGACGTCCGCACCGGGACCGGAAGGTGCAGCCGACGATCATGACGGACCCGCTCAAG
>NZ_JBEZJZ010000181.1:0-10624 GCF_040651455.1 Streptomyces sp. NPDC048483 | reverse complement strand
CCCTGTCGTCAAACTCCCGTCGTTCGCCCGGAGGGCGGGCCTCGCGGCGTCTGGTGCGTGCGATCGCAAGGCGGAGGGTCATCCCGGTACTGGGCCGTACCGGGATGAGCCCGACAACGCAGCGAGCGCGCGTGCCAGGCGTCGCGAGGCAGGCGGGAGTTTGACGACAGGGCCCTAGCCAGGGCCCGCCCCGTGGATCACCGCAGGGGCAGCGCCAGCTCGGACGGATCGGCCGGGGTGGAGCCGAACGACACCGTGCTGCCCGTCGGCGTCGAGCTTCCGTACAGCGGGTCCTTGGTGTCCAGGACCAGTGCCAGCCGGTGCCCGGCGGGCAGGTCGTATGCCGTGGCGAAGAGCGAGACATCGAGCGGGAAGGCGCGCCCGGGCTTCTTGCCGGACCAGCTCTGCGGGGCGTGCGAGATCAGTTTCCCGACGCCGAAGGCGTTCACGTCGTAGAGATAGGCGATGGCCGTGCCCCGCGACGCGGACGCGGTGAGGGTCGTGTGCAGCCGTGCGGCGCCGCGCAGGTGCTGCGCTGCCGCGTACGGTGACGACTGCCATACGGCGCCGGCCGTACGGGGCAGCAGGGGGACGATCACGGTGGGCGGCAGGCCGGCAACCTGGTCGAACAGCCCGGACGCTATGGCGAGGCCGCCGTTCGCGCCTGAATCGGTGCCACCAACGACGGGCTTCCGCCAGCCCGTCCCGGCGGTGCCGCCGAGCGCCCCGGTGCCACGGAGATTCGGGTCACCGAGCCGCAGGTGGTCGGTCCGGGAACTGACGGCGCGCCAGTCCGGGTAGCTCTCGTGCCTGCCGTTCGGCCGGACTTCCAGTTCCACCGGCTGCTCTCGGCCGTCGCTGCCACCGGCGCGCTTGAGGTGGTGGTCGAGCCACTTGCGGGCGCTCGCCCAGGTGGCGTTGTCCAGCCCCAGCAGGCTCGTCAACTCCTGTGTGGCATGGTCTCCGGGGCGCAGCTCGAGCCGCTTGGGACCGGTCAGCCGCTGGTAAAAGGCCGTCATCTGGCTGGGGTTGAAGATGCTGTCGCCCCAGGCGTTGGCCAGGAACACGGCCGTGCCATGGGCATTGATCCGGTCGACGTACCTGGCCGGGGACCGGGTCTGCGCCCATTTGACGACCTGGGGAATGTCCCGGTCGGCATACAGGTCCCCCAGCATCCGTGTGAGCTCCGGGCTTCTGCGGCCGGTGGGCGTCTGGACCGCGGTAAGTACGCTGACGGCCTGGAGGTGCCGGGTCTGCCCGCTGTACAGCGAGTCTGCGAGGTCCGCCCAACCGCTCAGCGCGGCCACCGCCTTGATCCGTGGGTCGAAGGCGGCACCCATCAGGGTGAGGCCGCCGCCCAGGGAGAGCCCCACCATGCCGATGCGCTGCGGGTCGGCCGGTGTGTGGGCGAGGGCCCAGTCGATGACCGCGGACACATCGGCCGTGTCCTTGGGGCCCGCGACGTCGACCTCACCTCCGGAGCGCCAGAATCCGCGCACGGTGTAGGTGACGACGACATAGCCGTCGGCGGCGAGCTGCTTGCCCTGGGCGACGTACTCCAGGTCGTTCTGCCCCCAGCTGGCCGGCTGGACGACCAGGGGGTAGTGGCCCTTCCGGTCGGCGCCGGGGGTGCCAGGAGCGGGGGTGAACACATCGGCCTTGAGGACGACGCCGTCCTTCATCCGTATGTCGGCCAGACGGAACGACGGGGCGGCATGGGAGGCGGCGGTCGCAGCACCGGGACGGCGGGTGGCTGCCGACGCGGATTCCATGGGGACGGCGACGCCGAGGGCAAGCGCCGTGGCGAGCACGGCACTTGCCGTCCTGAGCCGGCGGGGGTGTCTGCCGGCGGGGTGGGATCGCGTCATCGCTGCTCCATCAGAGTCTGTTCGCGGTGCCACGCGAGAGGGCGGTGGCACCGGTCCGGTGCGGTGATCGGAGCGTACGGGCGCGCCAACGCTGCTGGTGAGACGATGATCAGCCAAAAATTACTCGCGGGTAGCACAAAGTCGGTCAGAGTCCTTGGCGCGGTCCTCAGCGCGTCCGAGGGCACCTCATGACCTCCCACCGGGTGGGGCGGAAAGCCTGGTCGGCGCGGCTCTGGCGGTGTTCGTCACGTTTCGTTGTGAACATGGCCGAAATCTGGCGCGAGATCCCCCGTTCGGGGACCGCGCCAGCCCTGGGGGCCTTGCGGTACCTCAGGGCCGACCGTGACTGCGCGAATAATTCCCGCCATATCGACGTCCGGGATGACACCTGGCCGGAATAACAGGGTTTCAAGAAATGTGATTGCCCGAACGGGTGAAAGCATGCCGATCACCATGTTTTCGATGGGTGCGGCTCGGCTAGTGTTGTGCACGTTGGCAAGCTCTGCGCTGGGGAATGCAATCGAAATCCACGGCACAGTAGGGGGCCACGCCGGCGACAGACCGGCGTGCGCGACGATTTCTTTGGCGTCCGATGTAATCCATGCCGCTCCGGCACGGCCGGGAGTACGGGTCCCGTGTTCTGCACCCACAAAGAAAGGGAAAAGAAGCATGCTACCTGCAGTGCCTCCATTTCTTATCGGTCTGATCGTGGCGCCGCTGGCCAAGAGGGTCGCCAAACCGCTGGTGCGGGGTGTGGTGAAGACCTCGGTGGGACTCGTCATGGAAGTGAAGAAAGCCGCGCAGGAGGCCGGTGAGGGGGTCCAGGACCTCGCGGCAGAGGTGACCGCCGAAGTGGTCGCCGCCCAGATGGCGAGCGGTTCCCAGAGCGGCCAGGGCAAGGAGCCACCGCCGGGCGAATGACATGACGGTGGGCGCGCACTGCGCGCGATGTTCGCGGACAGGGCGTCGCGTCCGCGACCCCCTCGTGCAGCGCGCCCACCTGACGTCGACATTCCATTGCTGATAGCCGGTGCGGTGCCGCGGCGGCTCTCGCATTCTCCTTCTTCGCTCCTGCCGAACGGTGATGCCGCGCCCAATTCGGGGCGCGCCTTAGAAATCAGGTGATTGTTCTCCATGGCATTTCTGGTGGACGCATCAGCGGTCACGGGCCGGCCTGGACACCGGGACATACGGGCACGTTCCGTCATTCCGGGGAGACAGCGCTGGGATGTCCCGTCGGTTCTCCGGCGACCACATCTGGCGGAATCCCTGGAATCCGCGCTGCGTCGCATTCCGGGAATTCTGTCCGCGCAGGCAAATTCCGTTACGGGGCGGGTACTCGTTCACCACGACGCCCGCGTCGCGGCGGCGGATATCGGACGCATTCTCCGGAAGACCCTGGCGCTGTTCTCCCCGCACCTGAGCCGACCGGCCCGCGCGGCAAGCGGAGCGACGCCCGTCGCACCGGGGGCGGCATCCGGCCGACGCACCCTGCGCCCCGCGCTCGCCATCGCCGGAGGCACCACGGCCGTCCTGGCAGTGGGTCCACGCACCTTGCTGCGCAAGCCCGTTGCCGTACTCGCGGCCGTCGCCGCGGCCACCGCCCTCGTGGTGCGGCGCGCCTGGCGCCGCGCCACGCCGGACCGTGACTCCCCCGCCGGCCCGGCGGCCGTCCGCCCCTCCCTGCGTTCCTTGCTCGACATCGTCGGTCCCCACCAAGGCAAGCTCTCGCTGGCTTCCGCGCTGTCGGTGCTCTGCCAGATCAGCGAAATGGCACTCGGCCTGTTCCTCGGCTGGATCGCCCTCGTCCTCATCAAGGGCGAGTGCGCCCCGCTGCTGCGCCTCGGAGTTGCCGGCGCCTCCGCCCAGTTGTGGTTCCTCGCGGGCGCGGCGGCCGTGGCCTGCGCCGCGGTGGCGACCCTCTCCTACGCGTCCCATGTGAAGTGGCACAAGCTCGGCCAGGCCGTGCAGCACGAGTGGCGCAACGAGACGTACGCGCATGTGCAGAAGCTGGAACTGCGGCATCTGGACGGCGAGCGGACCACCAGGATCGCCGGGGTACTGACCGAGGAGATCGGCCAGCTGGGCAGCTTCTTCGCCACCTCGGCGAACGACGTGGTGCAGCTCGTCACCAGCTTCCTCGTCCTGGTCCCGGCCTTCCTCCTGCTGGCACCGGAGATCGCCTGGATCGCCTTCCTGCCGATGCCGATCGTCGCCTGGCTGTCGTTCCGCTACCACGACCGGGTCGCCGGCGACTACGCCGTCTCCCGCGAGGACCGGGCGAAACTGCACAGCCAGCTGGTCAACAGCCTCGAGGCGAGTGCCACCGTCAAGAGCTTCTGCACCGAGGACTACGAGGCCGAGCGGATCGACCGGCTGGGCGGCGTGTGCCGGGAGAGCAGTGACCGCACCGACCGCAGCACGGCCCGGCACACCGAGACCATCCGTGCCTGCACCACCGCCTCCATGACCGGAACGCTGCTGCTGGGCGGCCGGGCGGTCCTCAACGGCACGCTGCCCTTCGAGGTGTTCAGCCCGCTGATCGGGCTGCCCCAGCAAGTGCTGCTGCGGCTGACCCGGCTCGGCGGCATCGTCGACCAGTACCAGCGGACCCTGGCGGCATACGACCGCGTCCAGCACCTGCGCGGGCTGCCCGCCGAGCCCGACGGCTGCGACGGCAGGGTCAAGGCCCGGGACGTGCGGGGCGGCATCACCCTGGAGCGCGTGACGTTCGCCTACCCCGGACGCCCGCCGGTACTGGAGAACATGTCCCTGCACATCGCCCCCCAGCAGGTCACCGGCATCGTGGGGGCCACCGGCGCCGGAAAGACAACGATCGCCAAACTGCTCATGCGCTTCCAGGACGCCGGATCCGGCCGGGTGCTCCTCGACGGGCAGGACATCGGCAACCTGTCCCGGCGCGACCTGCGCAACGCCGTCGGCTTCGTGGCCCAGGACCCCTTCCTCTTCGACGGGACGATCGCCGAGAACATCCGGTACGGCAGCTTCGCCGCCACCGACGACAGCGTGGCCCGCGCCGCCCGTATGGCCGAGGCAAGCGGCTTCATCGAGGCGCTGCCGGAGCGGTACGACACAGTGATCGGCGAGCGCGGCGCCACGCTCTCGGGCGGGCAGAAGCAGCGCATCGCCCTGGCACGCGCCATTTTGAAGAACTCCCCCATCGTCGTCCTCGACGAGGCCACCTCGGCCGTCGACAACGAAACCGAGGCGGCCATCCAGCGCACGCTCAGGGGCTTCGCCGCGAACCGGACCCTGGTCATGATCGCCCACCGTCTGTCCACGATCCGGCACGCCGACTGGATCTACGTCATGGACAAGGGCGGCGTCGTGGCGGAGCAGGGCACCCATGCCGACCTGCTCGCCCGCGACGGGCTCTACGCCTCCCTGTGGCACCTGCAGGCCGGCGAAAAGGTCGTCTGACCCGCGGCCGACCGCACGGGGCCGTCACCGCCGGCCGGCGGTGACGCCGACGCCACCGAGCTCTTCCCGGAAACACCTCTGGAGGTATCCCCATGTCTCGTCGCGATGGCGCCGTCCTGCCCCTGACGGCGGCTCAGCGCGAAATCTGGTTCGCCGAACAGCGGTCGATCGCGGCGGACCCGGCCTATCGCATCGCCGAGTACCTGGACATCCACGGCGCCGTCGAACCGGGCGTGTTCGAGGCGGCCCTGCGGCAGGTGATCGAGGAAACCGACGTGCTGCACGTCCGGTTCACCGACAGCGGTGACGGCCCGCGACAGGTGGTCCGGGAGATGCCCCCGTGGCAACTGCCGTACCTCGACGTGAGCGGGGAGCGCTCGCCGCACGACGCCGCCCTGGAGTGGATGGTTGCCGACCGGATCCGCCACCTGGACCTCACGCGCGACACCCTGTTCAGCCACGCCCTGATCAAGCTGTCGGCCGACCGGTTCCTCTGGTACCAGAGCTACCACCACCTCGTGATGGACGGATTCGGCTATGCGCGCGTCGCGCAGCGGCTCGCCGAGATCTACACGGCCCTCGCGGAAGGCCGGCCGGCGGGTCCGGCCGGCTTCGCCTCGCTCGACGAGCTGGTGGCGAACGACGCCGACTACCGCACGTCCGCGGCGTTCACGGCGGACCGCACGTACTGGACGGAGCGCTTCGCCGACTGCCCCGAGCCGGCCGGGCTCGCCGTCCGCTCCGCCGGTGCCGCCTCGCACTCCGACACCGCCGGCCCGCTCCGCAGGGCCGCGCTCGACCCCGCGGGACTCCGGGACGCCCTGGAGACCGCGGCCGGCCGGGCCGGTGTCCGCTGGTCCCGGGTGCTGATCGCGGCGACGGCACTGTATGTGCACCGGCTCACCGGCGCGCAGGACGTCACGCTCGGCCTGGCCGTCACCGGCCGCGACGCCTCCGACGGCGCCCTGATGTCCACGCCCTGCTCGGTGTCGAACGTGGTGCCCCTGCGCCTGTCGGTGCGCCCGGACACGCCGTGGTCCGCGCTCGTCGCCCAGGTCGGCGCCGAAGTGCGCGCGGCCCTGGCCCACCAGCGCTACCGCAGCGAGGACCTGCACCGCGACCTCGCGCTGCCCGGCAGTGTCCGCACGGCCTTCGCCGCGGTCGTCAACATCATGACCTTCGACTACGACGTACGCTTCGCCGGACAGCGCGTCACGGCGCACAGCTTCTCGGAGGGTTCCCTCGCCGACTTCGCGGTGTGGGCACTGGACCGGCGCGACGGCCGCGGCCCGCACATCGAGCTGCGCGTGGACGCCGACACCTACGACGACGTGGAACTCGGCGCGCATCAGCGGGGTTTGGCGGAGCTGCTGCGCGGCCTCGCGGACGCCGAAACGGAGCGGCCGGCCGGCCGTTTCGACCTGGTGCCGGCCGACGGGCGCCACGAGGTGCCGGACGACCGCGACGGCACGACGCCACAGGTGCCCGGCGCGAGCAGCCTTGCCGCGCTCTTCGGCCGGCAGGTGCACCGCACCCCCGACGCCGTGGCGGTGGTGTGCGGGGACACCGCACTGACCTACGCGGAGCTGGACGCGCGGGCGAACCGGCTCGCCCATGCGCTGATTGCCCATGGCGCGGGCCCCGAGCGGCTGGTGGCGCTGGCGCTGCCCCGCTCGGCCGAGCTGGTGACGGCGATCCTGGCGGTGCTGAAGACGGGAGCGGGCTATCTCCCGCTCGACCCGGAGCATCCGGCCGCCCGTATCTCCGGCATGCTCGAGGACGCCCGCCCGTCCCTGCTGCTGACCGACCTGCGCACCGCCGGGCGGCTGCCGGACGCGCCGTCCGTCGAGCGCCTGGTCGTCGACGCCCCGGAAACGGCCGCGGAGGTGGCCGGATGCCCGGGGACCGAGCCGCCGGTACGGATCGACCCGCGCCACCCGGCGTATGTCGTCCACACCTCCGGGTCCACCGGTCAGCCCAAGGGCGTGGTGGCCACGCACGCCGGTGTGGTGAACCTGTTCCGCCACCAGCAGGGCACGCTGTTCCCGCCCGCGGGGACGGACGGCGAGGGGCGCCGGATGCGCGTGGCGCTGACCACGTCCGTAGCGTTCGACGCCTCGTGGGACCAGCTGATGTGCCTGTTCGCCGGGCATGAGCTGCATGTCATGGAACGGGAGACGTGGGCCGATCCGGACGCCTTCATCGGCTACCTCGTCCGCCGCCGCCTCGACTTCGTCAACGCCACGCCCTCGTACTTGCGCATCCTGCTCTCGAGGGGGCTGCTGAGCGATGCACGGTGGCGGCCCTCCGTGGTGGTGGCGGGCGGTGAGGCGGTCGGGCAGCAGCTCTGGGAGGAACTCCGGGCGGTCGACGGAGTGCGGTGCTTCAACTTCTACGGGCCGTCCGAGTGCACCGTCGACGCGGTGGTCGCACCGCTCGCCGGCGCCACGCACCCGGTGATCGGGCGGCCGGTCGCCCACGCCCGGGTGTATGTGCTGGACGGCGCGCTGCGGCCGGTCCCGCCCGGTGCGGCGGGTGAGCTCTACATCGCCGGCGCGGGCCTGGCCCGCGGCTATCTCCGGCGGCCGGGGCTGACGGCCGAGCGGTTCGTCGCCGACCCCTTCGGCCCGGTCGGGACGCGGATGTACCGCACCGGGGACGTGGTGCGCCAACTGCCCGACGGGAACCTGGAGTTCGTCGGCCGGGCCGATGGCCAGGTCAAGGTCCGGGGCTTCCGGATCGAACCCGGTGAGATCGAGGCGGCGCTCGCCGCGCACCCGGACGTCGCCCAGGCCGCTGTGGTGATCCGGCGCGAGCGGGACGACGACGACCCGCGGCTGGTCGCCTATGTGACGTCCGCGGCGGGGGCCGCCCCGCACCCGGATGTGCTGCGTGGCCATCTGGCGGAGCGGCTGCCGGACCATATGATCCCGGCCGCGTTCGTGACGCTGGACGCGCTGCCGCTGACGCCGGGCGGCAAGCTGAACCGTGCGGCCCTGCCCGCCCCCGGCCCCGCCGTCGCGGGACGGGCGCCGCGCACGGTCCAGGAAGAGCTGCTGTGCGGGCTGTTCGCCGAGGTGCTGGGCGTGCCCGCGGCCGGCGTCGACGACAGCTTCTTCGCGCTGGGCGGGCATTCGCTGCTGGCCATGCGCCTGATCGCCCGGATCCGCTCGGTCCTGGGGGTGGAGCTGGGGCTCGGCGACCTCTTCGATGCGCCCACCGTCGCGGAACTCGCCGCGGCGCTGGACGGCGCGGGGCGGGCGCGGGCCGCGCTGACCGCGTACGAGCGGCCCGAGGCGGTGCCGCTGTCGTACGCCCAGCGCCGCCTGTGGTTCCTGCACCGGATGGAGGGGGCGAGCGCCACCTACAACATCCCGCTGGCACTGCGGATGTCCGGCCGGCTCGACCGCACCGCCCTGGAAGCGGCGCTCGCGGATGTCATGGCGCGCCACGAGAGTCTGCGCACGGTGTTCCCCGACGCCCAGGGGGTGCCGTGCCAGCAGGTCCTGGACCCCCGTCAGGTCCGGCTCCGGCTGCCGGTCACCGAGACCTGCGAGGCCGAGCTGCCCGGCCGCCTGGCCGAGGCCGCCCGGTACGCCTTCGACCTGGCGGCGGAGCCGCCCGTGCATGCCGAGCTGTTCGCGACCGGGCCGGACGAGCAGGTGCTGCTCGTCGTGGTCCACCACATCGTGGGCGACGGCTGGTCCATGGGGGCGCTGGCCCGCGATGTGACGACGGCCTACACCGCTCGCTGTGGTGGTGCGGAGCCGGCGTGGGCTCCGCTGCCGGTGCAGTACGCCGACTACACCCTGTGGCAGCGCGACCTGCTCGGCGACGAGTCCGATCCGGACAGCGTCTTCGCCCGGCAGCTCGCCTACTGGGCCGAGAACCTCGCCGGCCTGCCGGAGCAGGCGGAGCTGCCCTTCGACCGGCCGCGGCCGGCGGCAACGACCTACCGTGGCGACCAGGTGCGGGTGCGGCTGGACGCCGGGCTGCACGCGGACCTGCACCGGCTCGCGCGCGCATCCGGGGCGAGCCTGTTCATGGTGCTGCAGGCCGGGCTGGCGGCGCTGCTGGGCAAGCTCGGTGCGGGCACCGACGTCGCCATCGGCACGCCGGTCGCGGGGCGCACCGACGAGGCCGTGGACGACCTGGTCGGCTTCTTCGTCAACACGCTGGTGCTGCGCACCGATCTGTCCGGCGACCCCACCTTCACCGAGCTGCTCGCGCGGGTGCGGAAGAACGCCCTTGCCGCCTACGCGCACCAGGACCTGCCGTTCGAGCATCTCGTCGAGGCGCTCAACCCGACCCGGTCGCTGGCGCACCACCCGCTGTTCCAGACCATGCTGGCCCTGCAGAACGCCCCGCTCGGCGAGTTCGACCTGCCCGGTCTGCATGTCGCGACCGGCCTGGTCTCCACCCGGAGCGCCAAGTACGACCTGACCGTCAGCATCGCCGAGCAGAGCGACGAGGACGGCGCGCCGGGCGGGCTCGCGGGCGTCGTGGAGTACAGCACCGATCTGTTCGAGGCGGGCACGGTCGAGGCGCTCGTCCAGCGGTGGGTGCGGCTGCTGCGGGCCGCCGTCGCCGACCCGGACCAGTCGGTCGGCCGGATCGATGTGCTGTCCGCCGAGGAGCGCCGGGAACTGCTGCCCGCCCGGGACGACGTGGCGCCCGAAACACCCCGGACGGACATCTGCGCGCTCTTCGCAGAACAGGCGCGGGCGACCCCGGACGCCGTGGCGGTGGTGTCCGGGGCGACCTCGCTGACGTACGGCGATCTCGACGCGCGGGCCAACCGCCTGGCGCATCTGCTGACCGCCCGCGGCGTCGGCCCAGAGCGGCTGGTGGCGCTGGCGCTGCCGCGCTCGGCCGAGCTGGTGGTGGCGATCCTCGCGGTGGTGAAGACGGGGGCCGCGTACGTCCCGGTGGATCCCCACTATCCGGCGGCGCGCATCACGTTCATGCTCCAGGACGCCCGGCCCACCCTCCTGGTGACGACCATCGCCACCGCCGACGGCCTGCCCGGCGACGCCGATCCGGCCGGCCGGCTGCTGCTGGACGACCCGGCGATCGCGGACCTGCTGGCGGCGGCGCCCGATACCGCCCCCGAGGTGACCGTCCACCCGGAACACCCCGCGTACGTCATCTACACCTCGGGGTCGACCGGCCGGCCCAAGGGCGTCGTCGTCCCGCACCACAACGTGGTGCGGCTGTTCGCCGCCACCCGCCACTGGTTCGGCTTCGGCGCCGAGGATGTCTGGACGCTGTTCCACTCCTACGCCTTCGACTTCTCGGTGTGGGAGCTGTGGGGG
>NZ_JBEZJZ010000180.1:0-10825 GCF_040651455.1 Streptomyces sp. NPDC048483 | reverse complement strand
CAGGACCCGGCCGACCGGGGCCTGGGCTCCGTCGCGTCAGGCGGTCGGCGCGCTCTCGGTGGTCGAGGGGCTGCCGCTGTCCGATGCCGAGCCGGAGGCTGACGGCTCCGCTGCCGCCGAGGTCGCCGAGTCCGGGCTCGCCCCCGACGAGTTGCTGCCCGAAGCGGTGGTCCCCGACGGGGTCTGCGCCGTCGGCTTGTCCGTGGGGTCCTCGGTCGGCGTGGGGTCCGTCGGCTCGCCGGTCGGGTCCTGCGTCGGCGTCGGGGTCGGCCGCTGGGTGGGCTTGTGGGTCGGCGTCGGCTCGGCGGTCGGCGTGGTGGGGTCCTCGGTCGGCCGGGTCGGGCCGGTCGTCGGTTCCGTCGGCCGGGTGCTGGGGTCGGTCGGCTTCTGGCTGGTGGCCGGGTCGCTCGGCGACGGGGACGCGCTGTGCTTGTCGTGGGTGCCGGCGGGCGTGGACGTGCCGGGGCCGGAGGGCGGCAGGCTGGAGCCGGTGCCGGGGTCCTCGGTCGGCAGTTCCGGGTTCTCGCCGTCCGGGGTGGTCTGTTCCGAGGTGACCTGGTCGCCGCCCTTGGAGTCGTCGCCGGAGGTCATACCGAGGGTGACGACGGTGCCGAGTACGGCCACCAGCAGGGCGCCGGCGCCCGCGGCGACGACGTTGCGCCGGGCCGTCCGCTTGGTTCCCGTACCGGTGGCCGGCAGGGCGGTGGTGGACATCGCGTCCGCCGCGCCCCGGGCAATGACCGTCGCACCGTTCTCCTTGGGGCGCGGAACGCGCAGCTTGGCCGTCGAGGCGGCGTCGGCCGACGAAGCCGCCACAGCCTTCGGTGCGGCGCCCGCCTTCGCGGCGTGCTTGGGCCCGACGGGCTTGAGGACGGTCGTGTCGGCGGCCGCCGAATCGGCCCGCGAACGGTCAGTGACCAGGGCCAGCGCCCGCCGCCCCGCGACCGCACCCCGGCGGTCGGAGAGCACCCCGCGCAGCCCGATGGACGCCTCCAGCTCCGCCCGCGCCCGGTCCAGGCTGCCGGTACACAGCGCCAGCACGCCCAGCTCGTGGTGGAAGTAGGCCTCCTCCGCGACCTCGCCGGCCCGCCGCGCGGCCTCCTGGCCGTGCCGCAGGCTGCGCTCCCAGGCGCTCCAGTGCAGCGCCGCGGCGAACGCGGGCGCGGCCGTACGGGCGAGCAGGACGGCGGCGCTGGCGTGGCCGCTCTCCCGGCCGGCGGTCAGGATGCCCATCGCGGCCAGCACCGCGTCCGCCTCGGCGGCGATCCGGTCGGGGGCGACCGAGGGGTGGCCGGCCCACCAGGCGTAGTGCTGGGCGGCGGTGTGCGCCCGGCCGGCGGCGCCCTCGGCGTAGCCGATGGCGGCCAGCTGGTCCTGGACGGTCGCGGCGAGCCGGTAGCGGGGGCCGGCCGGGGTGATCAGGCCGCAGTCCAGCAGGTCGCCGAGGACGGCGTCCGCGTGGGTGTCCTCGGTGAGCGCGGGCAGATGCGCCTGGTGCGGCAGCTCGCCGCCGAGGGCGACCGCGTAGCGCAGCGTCTCCTGGGCGGCGGTGCCGAGCCGGTCGACGAGCAGCGGTACGGGCGAGGCGGCCTCGCCAAGGGTGGGCAGCGGGCCGTCGGGGTGTTCGTCGTGGCCGGCGGTCCCGTCCTGGGGCGCGTCCTGAGGGGCGTCCTGCGGGGCGTCCTGGGCCTCTTCGGCCGGTGCCGAGTCGGCCCGGCTGCGGTCGCGCCGTCGCAGCAGCGCCGCGGCCTGTACGAACCGCAGCGGCAGTCCCTCGGACTCGAACCACAGGTCCGCGGCCCAGGCCTCCTCGTCGGAGGTGAGCGGCCGGTCCACGGCGCGCTCCAGCATCCGTACGCAGGCGCCGCGGCCGATGCCGCCGAGGAAGACCTCTTCGAGGTGGGAGCCGGCGCTGGGGGCCGGGACGTCGGGGGTCGCGGCGATCAGGAAGGCGCACTCGGGGGTGGCGTCGAGCAGCTCGTCAAGCGCGGTGCCGCCGAATTCCAGGTCGTCCAGGACGACGATCGCGCCGATGCCGCCGAGGCGGCGCAGCAGCTCCGGGCGCTCGGGGCGGTACTGCGGGGCGCGGTGGACGGCGCCGAACAGTGCGTAGAGCACGTCGGTGGGGGTGCGGTGGTAGCCGGAGAGCCGGATGACGCCGTCGGGGGCGAGGTCGGTGCAGGCGGTGGCGACGGCGTCGAGCAGCCGGGTGCGGCCCGATCCGGCGGGGCCGGTGACGCGTACGGAGCGGCCGCGGGAGAGCAGCCGTACCAGGCGTTCCGTTTCCTCGGCGCGCTCCTCGAGGACGGTCTCGTGCCCGGTGGATCCGGGCGGGCCCGCAGGGAGCGGGGGCGCGGCGGCGCGGGCCGCCTCGGCGCGCTCCTGCGGTCCGAGCTTGCCGGGGACGGCGGGGCGCTGACCGGGCGGGCAGGGCTCTATCTCGCTGCCGTCGATGGGGTTGACGGTGACGAGGTAGCCGCCGGAGACCAGCCGTACGACGCGGGCCTGGCCGCCGGAACCCTCCTGGGGGGTTCCGTACGGAGGTGTCGTCGCCTCGGCAGGGTGACCCTGTTCGCGGTACTCCTCAGGTCCCCGGTTGGTGTTCGGGTCCATGCTGCAAGCTCCCAGATCTGGCGTGCCCGACTGCGTCTTCCGGCCGTTCGCACCCCCGGCTCCGGCCGAATTCTGCTGGCCGTGGCGTCTGGTCTGGTCCGGTTCCCACCGTGCTGACGGCATACGGCGGGCAACCGCACCTTAGCCCCGGTGCGCGGAGCGGCACATCGCCGGGGCCGAACACTGCCCCGAACATGCTGAAACGTCCCGGCAGGGGAAGATTCTTCACCTTCACGGCCTTTGCCTCACACGCGCGGAAGCGATTCCGCTTCGATGCCGCCCTCGATGGCGAGGATGCGGTGCAGCCGGGTGGCGACCAGGAGGCGCTGCATCTGGGGCGGCACGCCGCGCAGCACCAGTCGGCGGTTGACCCGGCCGGCGCGGCGGTGCGCGCCCATGATCACGCCGAGGCCGGTGGCGTCCCAGGAGTCCAGCTCGGTCAGATCCAGCACGAGATCGCCGTGGCCGGAGTCGACGGCGGCGTGCAGGGCCGTACGGGCGTCCGCCGCGCTGCGCACGTCGAGGCGGCCCCCGACGACCAGCTCGACGTGGTCGCCCCTGATGTGCATATGCGCTCCCCGGTTGATGGGCCCGTAGGTGAGTGGGTCTGCTGCCCTTGAGGTCTACAGAACTGACGGCCTTTCATGCGGCGAAGTTGCCGCCTGTAAGCGAACCGATACCGAATTCACCCCACAGGGTGATCACATCGGGCCGGTGACACCGGTCCACCGGCCCTGATGCGGTATCAGCGTGATCAGTGCTCGTAGAACCCCTGCCCACTCTTGCGGCCGATATCGCCCGCATCCACCATGCGCCGCATGATCTCCGGCGGCGCGAACTTCTCGTCCTGGGACTCGGTGTAGATGTTGTCGGTGGCGTGCATCAGGATGTCGACGCCTGTCAGGTCGGCGGTGGCCAGCGGTCCCATGGCGTGGCCGAAGCCCAGCCTGCAGGCGGTGTCGATGTCCTCGGCGGTGGCCACGCCGGACTCGTAGAGCTTCGTCGCCTCGACGACCAGCGCGGAGATCAGCCGGGTGGTGACGAAGCCGGCGACATCGCGGTTGACGACGATGCAGGTCTTGCCGACCGATTCGGCGAATTCCCGCGCGGTGGCGAGCGTTTCGTCGCTGGTCTTGTAGCCGCGTACCAGCTCGCACAGCTGCATCATCGGCACCGGCGAGAAGAAGTGCGTGCCCACGACCCGCTCGGGGCGGGAGGTGGCTGCGGCGATCTTGGTGATCGGGATGGCGGAGGTGTTGGAGGCCAGCACCGCCTCGTCCTTGGCGAGCTTGTCCAGCGACTGGAAGATCTCCCGCTTGACCTCGATCTTCTCGAAGACCGCCTCGACAACGATATCGGCGTCGGCGACGGCTTCCAGGTCGGTCGTGGTGGTGATCCGGGCCAGCGCCTGACCGGCGGCGGCCGCCTCGAGCTTGCCCTTGGCGACGAACTTCTCGTACGAGGCCTCGATGCCGCCCTTACCGCGGGCCAGCGCCTCGTCCGTCACATCGCGGAGGACGACGTCCCAGCCCGCCTGGGCGGAGACCTGCGCAATACCGGACCCCATGAGTCCGGCCCCGATGACGGCGAGCTTCCTTGCCACTGCTGTCCCCTAACACCCTGTGCATTTGACGGTTCTCACGATGACTCTCAGGGCGACGTTAGCGGTCGTGAGTGATCCATTGGTGGGTTGGAGATGCGCGTCACGCCCGCCCGTCACCCAACCACCGCCCCTCAACGAGGCCCTTCGGGCCGCAGCGTCACATTTCCATGACGGACATCACACCGTCGAGGGGCGGACGTCGGCCGGAATCCGGTGAGGCAGCCGTCAGCCGGCCGCCCGTACGGCGTAGTTGAGGACCTTTTCGCTCAGCAGGTCCTCCATCTCGTCCAGGAGGCCGAGGGCCTCGCGGGAGACGACGTCCGGCTTGCGGCCGGCGATCATCTCGTGGGCGATGGTGGCCATCAAGGTCTGGTGGATCCAGTTGATCTGACCGGCCATCAGACCGGGCATCGGGTCGTCGTCCGTGGCGCCGGTCTCCTGGCGGAGGGTGGCCTCCAGGTTCTCGTACTGCTCGCGTTGTACGTGCCACAGGCGGGCCTGGAGGGTCGCCGAGCCGTGGACGACCTTCATGAAGCGCTCGTACCCCTCGATGAGTCCCACCTTGGGCGAGACGCTCACCACTTCCTCGCGCAGCTCGCGCAGGACGGCGGCGGCGGCCGACTCCCCCGCGGCCCGCGCCCGCACGAACCGCGACAGCCGGTCGATCAGCCCCTTGCTCCGGTCGAAGAAGAGGTCCTCCTTCGCCGGGAAGTAGTTGTAGACGGTGTTGACGGAGACGTTCGCCGCCTCGGCGATCTCCGCGATGGTGACCGCGTCGAAGCCGCGCTCCAGGAAAAGCCCGGTGGCCATGTCCGAGATGTACTGGCGCGTCTGCCGCTTCTTCCGCTCCCTGAGTCCCTCAGCCATGCCCCCACCCTACCGTTCGCTGGGCTCCATGAAATTTTGGAGGCATTGCAATTTTGGGGTCCCTCTGTTTTGCTCTCTGTCATGCCCGTCATCAGCGCGTCCGGACTCGCCCGGACCTTCACCACCAAACGCGGCCCCGTCGAGGCCGTCCGCGGTATCGACCTCACCGCCGAGCGCGGCGAGATCCTCGGCTTCCTCGGCCCCAACGGCGCCGGCAAGACCACCACCCTGCGGATGCTGACGACCCTGCTGGCGCCCACCGCCGGCACCGCGACCGTCGCCGGCTGCGACCTCGTCCGCGATCCGGCGGGGGTGCGCCGCGCCTGCGGATACGTCGCCCAGTCCGGCGGCGTCGACCCCAGCGTCTCGGTGCGCGAGGAACTGGTCACCCAGGCCCGCCTCTACCGCCTGACCAGGTCCGAAGCCCTCGCCCGTACCGAGGAGTTGGCCGCCGACCTGGGCCTGACCGAGCTGCTGGACCGCCAGACCGCCGCGCTCTCCGGCGGCCAGCGGCGGCGGCTGGACATCGCGATGGGCCTCACCCACCGCCCCCAGGTCCTCTTCCTCGACGAGCCGACCACCGGCCTAGACCCGGGCAGCCGCGCCGACCTGTGGGACCTGGTCCGCCGGATCCGCGCCGACCACGGCACCACCGTCTTCCTGACCACCCACTACCTCGACGAGGCCGATGCGCTGGCCGACCGGCTGGTGATCGTCGACAAGGGCGTGGTGGCCGCCGAGGGCACCCCGGACGCCCTCAAGCGCGCCCACACCGGCTCCCCCGACGCGTCCCTCCAGGACGCCTTCCTTGCCATCACCGGGCGCAGCAGCACCCCGCCCAAGGACACCGCCCCCGTAGCCGTCTAGGAGCCGTCATGCCCGCCCCTGCCCCGTCCCCTCTGGCGTCCTTCCTGTCCGACACCGCGCTGATCTTCGGGCGCTACGCCCGCCAGACCCTGCGCTCCAGGCTCCAGATGCTCTTCGGCGTCCTGATGCCGCTGCTCTATCTGCTCTTCTTCGGCCCCCTGCTGACCGACCTCCCGCTGTCCTCCGCCGGCAGCTCCTGGCAGCTGCTGGTGCCCGGACTGCTGCTCCAACTCGGCCTGTTCGGGGCCGCGTTCTGCGGTTTCGGCATCATCGTCGAGAAGCAGTACGGGGTCGTGGAGCGGATGCGGGTCACCCCGGTGAGCCGGCTGGCGATGCTGCTGGGGCGGGTGCTGCGCGATGCCGCGCTGTTCGTCTTCCAGTCCGTGCTGCTGGTGCTCGCCGCGCTGGCCATGGGGCTGCGCGCACCACTGCCCGGCATCCTCATCGGCTTCGCCTTCGTCGCCGTACTGACCGCCGCCCTCGCCTCGCTGTCGTACGCGCTGGCGCTGAAGGTCACCACTCCCCAGGAGTTCGGCCCGGTCATCAATGCCGTCACCATGCCCTCGATGCTGCTGTCCGGCCTGATGCTGCCGATGACGCTGGGGCCCGACTGGCTCGATGTGCTCTCGCACTTCATGCCGTTCCGCTATCTCGTCGACGCGGTCCGGTCGGCGTATGTGGGCTCGTACGCCTCCTCGGCCATGCTCTACGGCGTCCTGGTCGCCGGCGCCCTGGCGGCGGCGTCGATGGCCCTGTGCACCCGGGCGTTCCGCAGGGGCGCGGCGTAGGCTCGCCCGTATGGTGAATCTGACGCGCATCTACACCCGCACCGGTGACAAGGGCACCACCGCCCTCGGCGACATGAGCCGTACCGCCAAGACCGATTCGCGGATCTCGGCCTACGCGGACGCCAACGAGGCCAACGCCGCCATCGGGGTGGCCCTCGCCCTCGGCTCACTGCCGGACGAGGTGGCCGCGGTGCTGCTGCGCGTGCAGAACGACCTCTTCGATGTCGGGGCCGACCTGTCGACGCCGGTGGTGGAGAACCCCGAGTTCCCGCCGCTGCGCGTCGAACAGGCCTATATCGACAAGCTGGAGGCCGACTGCGACCGCTTCCTGGAGGAACTGGAGAAGCTGCGCAGTTTCATCCTCCCGGGCGGCACGGCGGGCGCCGCGCTGCTCCACCAGGCCTGCACGGTCGTACGGCGCGCGGAGCGCTCCACCTGGGCGGCGTTCGAGGAGCACGGCGAGACCATGAACCCGCTGACGGCCACGTATCTCAACCGGCTCTCGGACCTGTTGTTCATCCTGGCGCGTACGGCCAACAAGGAGGTCGGGGATGTGCTGTGGGTGCCGGGCGGGGAGCGCTAGGGACCCGGCGTCCTCTCCCGCGGCCGGGCCGGGGCCTCGGTTGCCGTTCCGTCGCGCGGGTCCTTCTTCTGCCAGATGAGGTAGGTGGCGGCGATGGCGCCGTGAACGGCGAGGATCCGCAGCGCGGTGAACTGCCAGTCGCGCAGGGAGCCGGTGTCGCCGTCGGTGCCGACGTACCAGATGGCGATCTGCAGCAGGCCCGCCGCGACGGCCACCATCGCCACCGTACGCAGCCACAGCCTGCCCTCGTGCCGGGCCCGGGCGACTCCGTAGCGCGGGGCCTTGACCGGGGGCGGGCCGCCGGCGAAGCGGTGGGAGAAGTGGCCGTCGGCCCAGTTGATCGTGTAGTGGCCGTAGGCGACCGTGAATCCGATGTAGACCGCGGCCAGGCCGTGTTTCCCGTCCGCGGCGGCACCGCTCTTGAGGTCGATCGCGGTGACGATCAGCAGCACCAGTTCCAGCAGCGGCTCCAGCAGGAGCACCGCCGCCCCTGTGCGCGGCATCCGTGCGAGGTAGCGCAGGGCCAGGCCGCCGGCCAGGAGGACCCAGAATCCGACCTCGCAGATGATGATCAGCGTAACGATCACGATGCCTTCCGGTTCCTTTCCGTGCCCGGCCGTTCCTACCTGTCCAGGCTCGCAGCGCCCGGCGCCCGGTGCGTCGTCACCCGCGACGATCCCGTGGTGGTGCGGCTGCATCTTTCGATGTAGCCGGGTGGCTACAGGGATGAGGCGGTGGCAGCCCCGCGGCGTGTTGGATGAAGGGGTGCCACCCCACACCGACCGCACTCTCCTCGCGCCCGGCCGGCCGCACCGTCACGATGTGCTGATCGCGGGCGGCGGGCTGCTGTGCGGGCTGCTGCTGTGGACGCTGCATCTGCACGGCGGCCCGCCGCTGTTCGGGCTGCCCGCCTCGCTCACCCTGGTGGCGCTCACCGCGATGTCAGGGGCCGAGCTGATGCGCCGTACGGCACCGATGGCCGCGCTGGCCGTCGCCGTCCTGGCGCTGACCCTGGACATCTGCAGCGGCACCCTGGTCGCCACGGTCCTGATGTTCACCGATGTGGTCTACGCGGCGGTGCTCTACGGCGGCCCGGCCGCGGCCCGCCGGATCCCGCTCTCCAGCGTCCTGCTGACCTTCCTGGCCACCATCGCGCTGGCCGCGCTCTGGCACGACCCCCAGGTCGTCATCTTCAGCATCGTCATCGCCCTGGGCACCGTCTTCCCGGCCTGGACCGGCGCCCTCATCCGTAATCACCGCGACGCCGCCCAGGCCGCGCGGCTGCGCGCCGAGCAGACCGCGCTGCTGGCCGAGATGGACCGTAAGGAGGCGGTGGCCGGCGAGCGGGCGCGGATGGCGCGTGAACTGCACGATCTGGTCGCCAACCATCTGTCCGCGATCGCGATCCACGCCACCGCCGCGCAGACCATCGACGACCCGGCGGCGACCCGCGAGGCCCTCGGGGTGATCCGCGAGAACAGCGTGCAGGGTCTGGCCGAAATGCGAGGCCTCATCGGCCTGTTGCGCGACGCGGGCGGTGACGGCGCGGCGCCGGCCGCCGTGCCCACCCTCGACGGGCTGGAGGCGCTGATCGCCCAGGCCCGAACGAACGGCGCCGGCAGCGGGCTGTCCTTCGTCCTGGACGCGCCCCGCACCAAGCCGAAGCTGGTGGCGCCGGTCGAGCTCGCCGCGTACCGCATCGTCCAGGAGTCGCTGACCAACGCGCTCAAGCACGCCGCGCCCGGCGAGGTCCTGGTGCGGATCGTCCAGGACGGCGGCGGGGCGCTCACCGTCACCGTCCGCAGCCCGTACGCCGAGCGGCCGGGCCCCCGCGCACCCGGCTCCGGCGCCGGGCTGGTCGGGATGCGTGAGCGGATCGCCCTGCTGGGCGGGGAATTCGCGGCCGGCACCCGCAGCGGGCCGGCCGGCACGGTCTGGCTGGTGCGGGCCGCGCTGCCCGCCCCCGAGGAGGAGGAACAACGATGACAGGCGCCGCCGCGCAGCCGATCCGGGTCCTGGTCGCCGAGGACCAGTCCGCCGTACGGGCCGGGCTGGTGCTCATCCTGCGCTCGGCCCCCGATATCGAGGTGGTCGGGGAGGCGGCGGACGGCGAGGAGGCGGTCCGGCTCGCCCGAGAGCTGCGCCCCGCCCTCGTCCTCATGGACATCCAGATGCCCCGGCTCGACGGGGTCTCCGCCACCCGGCGGATCGTCGCCGAGAAGCTGGCCGACGTCCTGGTGCTGACCACCTTTGACCTGGACGAATATGTTTTCGGGGCGCTACGGGCGGGGGCCGCGGGCTTTCTGCTCAAGGACAGCGATGCGGCCGCGCTGCTGACGGCGGTGCGTACGGTGGCGGACGGCGAGGGGCTGATCGCGCCCGCGGTGACGCGGCGGCTGATCGCGGAGTTCGCCGGGGCGCGCGGCGCGCCGCGGCATGCCCGTAAGGAGGACGGCCCGGATCCGGCCGTCCTGGACGTGCTGACGCCGCGCGAGCGCGAGGTGCTGGGGTGTCTGGGGCGAGGGCTCTCGAACGCCGATATCGCGCTGCGGCTGGCGATGGCGGAGGCCACCGTGAAGACCCATGTCAGCCGGCTGCTGGGGAAGCTGGAGCTGCGCAGCCGGCTCCAGGCGGCGGTGCTGGCACAGGAGTTGGGTGTGGACGGGCCTCAGGAAGCGGACGGGGCTCAGGGAGCGGACGGGCCTCAGGAAGCGGACGGGCCTTAGGGGGCGGTCGAACGCATCCCGTAGGGGTTGCGGGCGCCCCCTGCGGGCCAGAACGTGGTGGGGGGAGGGGGTATTCCTGTGGCCGGTTGATTCGGGCCACAGGGGATCAGGCGACGTTCACCCTCTGGCCGGGGGGTGCCGCTTCGAGCCAGGCCAGGAAGCCGGTGAGGGCATCCTCGCTCATGGCCAGTTCCAGGCGGGTGCCGCGGTGGTGGCAGGCCAGGACGATGGAGTCGGAGAGCAGGGCGAGTTCCTCCTCGCCCTGGGGGGTGCGGCGCTCGAGGACCTCGATGGAGGCGCGCTCGAGGATGCGGCGCGGCCGGGGTGCGTAGGAGAACACCCGGAACCACTCGACGCGGTCGCCGTTGTAGCGGGCGACGCCGTAGATCCAGCCCTTGCCGCTGGGGTCGCCCGATTTCTCGGGCTGCTCCGGTACGTTCCACCGCAGGCTGCAGTCGAAGGTGCCGCCGGACCGCTGGATGAGCCGTCGCCGCAGCCCGAAGACGAACAGCCCCAGCAGCACCAGTACAACGACGATGCCGCTCACAAGCAGAGCGAGGACCATCTCGACCGACCTCCTCGCCTCGTATACGACACACGCACCTGCTGTGCCTCAGCCGCGGGCCGCTCCGGAGGATTCCGGGCGGCCCGCGGCTGAGGATCGATCTCGTCGGTGACGGGGCTCAGTGAACGCCCGTCCCCGCACGCAGCCGGACATCCGCTCGGCGTTCGGCGGCCGCGTCGGCGTCCGACTTCGCACGCTCCAGGGCCCGCTCCG
>NZ_JBEZJZ010000179.1:0-10825 GCF_040651455.1 Streptomyces sp. NPDC048483 | reverse complement strand
TCCGGGGGGGTCGTGGGTGCGGTGTGCGGGGGGGGCGGGGTGCTGGTGACCAGCACCCCGCCCACCGCGCCGTGGTGACGGCCACTGCGCCGCCGTGAGGCATGGCGGCCCAGGACCCGAACCGCAGCGCGATGATCGGTCCGGACCCGGTCACCGCGTCCGAAATCCCCGCCGGCCCCACCGATCTGACGGGCCGAAGTCTCGGCGGAAAAGCGAACCGCCCCCGACCTGTGCAGGTCGGGGGCGGTTCGGAAGCGGTAGCGGAGGGATTTGAACCCTCGGTGACTTGCGCCACACTCGCTTTCGAGGCGAGCTCCTTCGGCCGCTCGGACACGCTACCGAGAGAGAGCTTAGCCCAAGGGGTGCCGTGGGCCGAAATCGAATAAGGGTGGCGGCCAAGCCGGGGGTCGGGCCGAGGGGCGGGCCGGCGGTCAGCGGTCGCGGAAGAACGCGGTGAGGAGAGCGGCGCAGTCGGCCTCCAGCACGCCGGTGATGACCTCGGGGCGGTGGTTCAGGCGGCGGTCGCGGATGACGTCCCAGAGGGATCCGGCCGCGCCGGCCTTGGCGTCGCGGGCGCCGTAGACGACGCGGTCGACGCGGGAGAGGACGATCGCGCCCGCGCACATCGTGCAGGGTTCGAGCGTGACGAGGAGGGTGCACCCGGTCAGGCGCCACTTCCCGACGGCCTGCGCCGCGGCCCGCAGCGCCAGGACCTCCGCATGCGCGGTCGGATCGCCGGTGGCCTCGCGTTCGTTGTGGCCGGTGCCGAGGACGGTGCCGTCGGCGGACAGCACCACGGCGCCCACCGGGACGTCTCCGGTCCCGGGGGCGAGCGCGGCCTCGCCCAGCGCCCGCCGCATCGGGGCGATCCAGGGATCGCGCAGCGGGTCGGGCGCGGGGGAGGCGGATGGAGGGACGGTCATGTCCCCAGTGTCGGGGACGTGACCAGGGGGCGGGCCCGGCAGGGGCCCGGCCGGGATCAGCGCACGCTTTCCAGGACGTCGGTGCTGCAGCCCAGGGAGTCGGCGATGACCGAGAGCGCGTCGCCGTTCAGGGAGAGCAGCTCCTTCTCGCCGATACCGAGGTCGGCCAGGAGCGCGGCGTCACCGAGCGGGCCGTACGGGATGGCGGGGCTCCCCGAGCCGTTCACCGGGTCAATGGTGTCGTTGTCTTCAGGGTTGTCGTCAGTTTCCGGTTCGCCGTCCTCCGTGCCGTCCAGATTGAGGCTGTCGAGGTCGTCCGCTTCATCGTCGTCGCGGCCCAGCAGCTCGTCGGTCAGCATCGCTCCGTACGAACTCCTGGAGGCGGCGGCGGCGTGGGAGAGGAAGACCCGCGGGTCGTCCTCGCCGTCCACCCGGATGACGCCGAACCAGGCGTCCTCCTGTTCGATGAAGGCCACCACCGTGTCGTCGTCGACCGCTGCTTCTCGGGCCAGATCGGCCAGATCGGCCAGGGTCTCCACTTCGTCGAGCTCCGTATCGCTCGCTTCCCACCCGTCTTCGGTGCGCGCGAGCAGTGCGGCGAAATACACCGTGCCTCTCCCACCTGTCATAACGTCCGGGCCGGGCGGGGGCGACGCTGCCGCGCCGCCGGTCCCGCCCCTTCGGAATCGTGGCAGAAACATGGCGCCCGCGCGGGGTCTTCGACGCTGCGTCGTGCGGACGTTCTGAGAGATGTCGCTCACGTGCCGCAGTGCGGGCAGGCGCGCGGGGCGGACGGCTACCGGCGGAACGCGCGCATTCGCATGGCCTGGCGCATCCGTGCGGCTCGCGCGCGGCGCGGCTGGACGCGCTCCCGCAACTGCTTGGCGTCGTGCCGCTCGCGCAGAAACTGCGCCCGGCGCCTCCGGCGTGCCGCCTCACTCTCGAGGTCGCGGCCGGGCTCGTCGGCGTCGTCGGCCTGCTGACGGTCGGGCACGCTGCCACCCCCTCGCACATGGGCTGCTCCCGCCGATGCCGGAGAAATAATCTCCGGATACGCCCTACTTTCCCTCGTTCGGGCGGTTTGGCGCCAGCGCGGCGCCGGATTCGGGACGGGCACCGGGCGCCGTCACGGTGGGCGCTGGAGGGCTGTGGCTCGGTTACTGTCGATGCATGCGGATCCACGTCGTCGACCACCCGCTGGTGGCGCACAAACTCACCACTCTGCGCGACAAGCGCACCGACTCCCCCACCTTCCGGCGGCTCGCCGACGAGCTGGTCACCCTGCTCGCCTACGAAGCCACCCGTGATGTGCGCACCGAGCAGGTCGACATCGAGACCCCGGTGACGGCGACCACCGGCGTACGGCTGTCGCACCCGCGGCCCATGGTCGTACCGATCCTGCGCGCCGGTCTGGGCATGCTGGACGGCATGGTCCGGCTGCTGCCCACCGCCGAGGTCGGCTTCATGGGCATGGTGCGCAACGAGGAGACGTACGAGGCGCATACGTATGCCACGCGGATGCCCGATGACCTCTCGGGGCGGCAGGTGTACGTCGTCGACCCGATGCTGGCCACCGGCGGGACGCTGGTTGCGGCGATCCGCGAGCTGATCAAGCGCGGTGCGGACGATGTCACCGCGATCTGTCTGCTGGCCGCGCCCGAGGGCGTCGCGGTCATGGAGAAGGAGCTGGCCGGCGCGCCGGTGACGGTGGTCACCGCGGCGGTCGACGAGCGGCTCAACGACGACCGCTACATCGTGCCGGGCCTGGGCGACGCGGGCGACCGGATGTACGGCACGGCCGGCTGACCGTCCACCCCTGAACACCACTCGGGCCCCTCGCCGTGGATCGGCGAGGGGCCCGAGTGCGTGGTGCCGGGGAGCTCAGCACTTGGCGGGGCGCGCGGGCGGCCTGGACGCCTGCGCCAGCTGGGCCACGGCCTTCTGGGCGTCCTTCGCCTTGGTCAGGTCCTTGAAGGCGCTGCCGATGATCAGGTCGATGTCGGTGCCCTTGCGGTTGTCGGTCTTCTGCTCGGCGCCGGTGAGCTGGGTGGCGAGGAGCTTCAGCGGGCCGTTCGCCGCGGCCTTGGGGCCCAGCACTATCCCGGCGCCCTTGACCTGCTTGTCGTAGTCGGCCGGGGCGTTACCCACCTTGCCGATCTTGAAGCCGCGCTTCTTGAGCTCGTCGGCGGTGCGCTTGGCGAGTCCGCTGCGCGGGGTGGCGTTGAAGACATTGACGGTTAGCGCGCCCGGCGACGGCGGCGGCTTACGGGCGGCCGCCTTGGCGCGGGCCCGCTCCGCCTCGGCGTCGGGCGGGCATTTCTTCTTGCCCGGGGCGGCCTGGGCGGTGTTGCCCTTGCCCCCGAAGACATCGATGAGCTGCAGGGATCCCCAGCCTGCCAGGCCTAGGACACAGGCTGTGGCCACAAGGGTGAGGATGATCCGGCGACGGTGCCGGGGACGGCGCATCCGCGGGTACCTGTCGCCCGTAATGCGGTACTTCTTACCGCCCATGCCTGGGGGCGTCAGCATGCTCATGTCCGCAGCGTAGTGCGGGCCGCGTTCCGTGCCTACTAAATGATCAGCCGTTGGTGTACGAGGCAACCCGAACAGGGCAATGCGGACACACCTGTTCGTGCGAGGGCGGGCGGTGTCAGTACGCTTCGGCCGCTTCGGAGCTGCCGTCCAGCTCGAGCACCCGGGCGTGCAGCACCTGGCGCTGCTGAAGGGCGGCACGCACCGCCCGGTGCAGCCCGTCCTCCAGGTAGAGGTCGCCCTCCCACTTCACGACATGCGCGAAGAGGTCGCCGTAGAACGTCGAGTCCTCGGCGAGCAGCGTCTCCAGGTCGAGCTGCTGCTTGGTCGTCACCAACTGGTCGAGGCGTACCGGGCGCGGGGCGACGTCCGCCCACTGGCGGGTGCTCTCCCGGCCGTGGTCGGGGTACGGCCGCCCATTTCCGATGCGCTTGAAGATCACACGGAAAGCCTACCGGGCGAGCGGCCACAGGCGCAGCCATGCTGCTGGGGCGTAAAGGCGATCAATAGCCGCAAAACAGGAGTGATCATGGGTGACGGCCCTGCATTGGGCCGTTCTTCGGCTAACCGGAAATCGACACGAACGGGGTACGACGGACCGGGCCGTACGGGCGCATGTTCGTCCGGGGTGCCGGCCGACGCGCTGCTACCGCGGGTGCTCCGTCGACCGTGGGGAGGGGACGGTCGAGTGGTCGGCGCCCGGGGACGGAGGGACGGCCGAGCGGGACGGCCCGGGGCGGGTGGGTGTGGCGGAGGGGGAAGGGGAGCCGGTGGGGGGCGGTGTGCGGAGTGGCGTCGGGGGCGGCGTCGGCGACGGCGTCGGCGTGACGGGGGTCGGCGGGGCCGCGGGGGCCGGGGCGGGCCGGGCCGGCCGGTCCTCGGGGCTGAGGGCCAGGTATCCGAGCGCTACGGCGGCGGCCGCGGCCAGCGGCAGTCCGACGCGGCGCAGCCAGGGCCGGGCGAGGGGCAGCCGACCGCGGCGCAGAGGGGGGCCCGGTGGCTCGGCGGGCCGCAGGTCCCGTACGCCGATGGTCGCGGCGCGCGCCGCGAAGGCCCGCCGCAGCCGGTCCTCGGCGGGACGCCCGTGCTCGCTGCCGGGGCCGTTCACGACCGCGCCTCCAAGATCTTCTCCAGGGAGTCCAGGGCGCGGCTGGCCAGGGACTTCACCGCGCCGCGGCTGATGCCGAGGGTCTGCGCGATCTGAGCCTCCGTCAGGTCGCCCCAGTAGCGCAGGACGAGGACCTCGCGGCGGCGCGCGGTCAGCCGGCCGAGCGCGGCGAACACCTCGCGGTGTTCCTCGTCCAGCACGATGCGCTCCTCGGCGGAGGGGGCATCGGCCTCGTACGGGGGTGTGTAGTCGCGGGCCGTGCGGCGCCGCCGCAGCACCGAGCGGGCCGCGTTGACGACGGCGGTGCGCAGGTAGGCGAGGGCGTTGTCGACCTCGCCGAGCCGTTCGCCGTGGCGTTTGTAGAGGGCGGCGAAGGCGTCCTGGACGACGTCCTCGGCGGTGGCCCGGTCGTCGACGAGCAGGACGGCCAGCCGGACCATGGCCAGCCGGTGCGCGTGGTAGAGCTCGCTGATCGTCGGGTGGTCCTGGGGTGCGCACCCGGGATGTGCGGCATCCGGGCGCGGTGTGGCGCGGCGGGCGGTGGCCGGGCGGGCGGTGCGCAGCAGCCACCGCCACAGGGCGTGCCGCGGCCCCGGTGCGGCGAACCGTACCGGGGCGCTGTGCGGGGCGGCGTACTCCATCGGCGGTGTCAGGAGCGCCGGCGGCGGGCCGCGTGGACCGCGCCGCCGCCCGCGGCGATCAGCGCCGCGGCGCCGCCGCCGAGCGCGTAGGTCGTGGCGGGGGAGGCGCCGGTGTGCGCGAGCTCGCTACGGGACGGTGCCGCACCGGACTTGGGGCCGTCGCCGGGCTTCGGGGCCTGGCTCGGCGCGGGGCCGGGGCGGGACGGCGCCGTGGTCGGCGCGGGGTGGGTCCGGCTCGGCGTGGGGTGGGCCTGGGTCGGCCGGGGGCTGGGCGGGACGCTGGGCCGGGCGGTGCTGCCGTCCGGGGTGGGCGACGGGGTGGCGGAGGGGGCGGTGGGCCGCGGCGCCGGGGAGTCGGCGTGGGCGGTGGTGGCCGCGGGCAGCGCGATGAGGGCGAGCGCGCCCAGCAGCCCGGCGGCGGAGACACCCCGCAGGCGGGTGCGGGCGGCGCCGGGCGCGTAACTGCGAGGGGTGCGGGTGGACTTCACGGTCGGGCTCCACGTTCTTCGACGGGACGGCGCCTGATGGCGCCCTCACCCGTGACGACGTCCGGCGGAGGCGGGGGTTGCCGATCCGTGCGGAAAAGTTTCAGCCGACGCTCTGGAGCAGCTTCTCGACGGCCTTGACCCGGTCGCTCAGCTCCGCCAGCCGCTCGTTCATCGCCTGCTGGTTGGTGGTGACCTGCTCGGCGAGCTTGCGGTACTCCGTCAGCGCCGCGGCGTCCGCGCGATGCCGCTGGAGCTTGAAGTACGAGGTCACGATCGCCACGACCGCAGCGAACATGATCAGGAGGACGGCTATCGGGATGATGGTGCTGCCGCTCATGTACGGGTCCCCTTAAGGTCGTTCGGGTCGTCCGGTCCTGACCGGTCCTCCTGGAGGGCGGCGAGGACGGTGGCCACGTTCAGCTTCAGCTCGAACGGTGCCAGCTCGAAGTACTTCAGTGCCTTGCCGTCCTCGGACAGCTCCAGCCGTCCCGCGACCAGACCGGCCTTCTCCAGCCGGTCCAGATGCATATAGAGCAGCGGCCGGGACATCTCGAGCCGACGGGCCAGCTCGCTGACGTACAGCCGCCCGTCGGCCAACTCGCCGATCACCCGCAGCCGCTGCGCATGCCCCACGGCGGACAGCAGGGCCAGCAGCTCCTCGCTGTTCATGGCCCACCTTCTTGCCGTTCCGGACACCTGTCAGCGGAGGTTTTCGCACGCCGGGACGGGCTGTCAAAACGAGGTCCCCGCGCCCTCCCGCACCGATTTTACAGTTGACGGACTCCGCAGACACCTGTAATTCTCCACTTACATGTAAGTCCTGACTTACATGCGTCAGGCGCAAGGAACTTTCTGTATCCATGGCGTCGTGCGTCCGGTGGGGGGTGCGATGTGACGACGAAGGAGCTGGCCAAGTGAACGTGGCTGTGCAGCGGCCGCCGGCCGAACCGCGGGCCAAACGGCCGATCACCGTACGGATGGCGACCTGGAGTGCCCGGCACCCCTGGCGCGGGCTGGCCGTCTGGCTGGCGTTCGTGGTGCTGTCCCTGGGCGTGGGGATCGCGATGGGCACCCACAGCGCCACTGTGGACGACCACCGCACCGGCGAGGCGGGCCGCGCCGAGACGATGGCCGCCGAGGGGCACCTGGACCACGAACCGGTCGAGCAGGTGCTGATCTCCGCCCGCTCGGGCCCGCTGGACCGGGCCGCCGCCGATGCGGCCGCACGCGACATCACCGCCCGGATGCACAAGCTGCCCGAGGTCAAGCGGGTCGCGCCCGCGGTCCGCAGTGCGGACGGCGGCACGCTGCGGGTCGCGGTGACCCTGCACGGCTCCGACGCGGACGCCGACGACCATGTCGCGCCGCTCGCCGTCCAGACCGCGGCGGCGCAGCGCAGTCACCCCACGCTACGGATGGAGGAGACCGGCAGCCCGTCCATCAGCGTCGGCGTGGACACCCAGCGCGGCGACGACCTGGCGCTCTCCGAAGCGATCACCCTGCCGATCACGCTGCTCACGCTCCTGGCCGTCTTCGGATCGGCCGTGATGGTGGCGGTCCCGCTGCTGCTCGCGCTGACCTCCATCGCCGCCGCCGTCGGCCTGTCCATGATCGCCTCGCATGTGGTGCCGGACGTCGGCGTGGGCATGAACATCATCATCCTGATCGGCATGGCCGTAGGCGTCGACTACACGCTCTTCTACCTCAAGCGCGAACGCGAGGAGCGGGCCCGCTCGGGCGGCCGGATCGGCCCCGAGGCGCTGGTGGAACTGGCCGCCGCCACCTCCGGCCGGGCGATCGTGGTCTCCGGCTTCGCCGTGGTCGTCTCCACGGCCACCCTCTACCTGGCCACCGACGTCATTTTCTCGTCGCTGGCCACCTGCACCATCGTCGTTGTCCTGGCCGCCGTGCTCAGCTCGCTGACCGCGCTGCCCGCCCTGCTGGTCAAGACCGCGCGGCGCGCCGAACGCCGGGCCGCCCGCCGCGAGGCCAAGGGCCGCCGACAGCGCCCCGCGAAGGGCGACGTCGAGGCGGGCCGCATCTGGACCGCGCTGCTCCGCCCCGCGAGCAAGCACCCGCTGATCACCCTGTGTGTATCGGTCCTGCTCATGCTCGGCCTGTCGGCACCCGCCCTGGGTATGGAGCTGCGGGTCCTCAACAAGGACAGCCACTCCCGCGAGATCCCCGCCCTCCAGGCGTACGACCGGCTCACGGCGGCCTACCCCGAACTGCGCATCGAGCACCAGGTCGTCGTCCAGGCCCCGGCCGACAAGGCGGATCAAGTGGCGGGCGCGCTACGGCAGTTGGAGCGGCGCACCGAGCAGGACCCGCTCTACGCCAAGAACGTGAAGCCGACCGTACGGGTCTCGGCGGACCGCCGCACCAGCGCCATCTACCTGGCGGTGCCGCACACCCTCAGCTCGCCCGAGGCCCTCACCTCGCTCGACCGTCTCCGCCACGACTATCTGCCGTCCACCGTCGGCACGGTGGCCGGAGCCCAATTCGCCGTCACCGGCGAAGTCCCGCACGACACCGACTATCTGGCCCACCAGAACGAGAAGCTCCCCCTGGTCGTGGGGATGCTGCTGCTGCTCACCTTCCTCCTCACCGCCCTGGTGTTCCGCTCCGTGGTCCTCGGACTGATCGGCGTCGTCCTCAACCTGCTCTCCGCGGCGGCCGCGTTCGGCCTGGTCGTGGTCTTCTTCCAACACGGCCTGGCCAGCACCCTGTTCGGCTTCGACCCCGCGGCGACCAGCGCCATCGGTTCCCGGGTGCCGCTCTTCCTCTTCGTCATCCTCTTCGGGCTGTCGATGGACTACCAGGTCTTCGTCGTCAGCCGCATCCGCGAGGCCGCGCTGAACGGCGTACCCACCCGCGAGGCCGTACTGCAGGGCACCGTCACCTCCGCCAAGGTCGTGACCAGCGCCGCCGTGGTGATGGTGACGGTCTTCGCCAGTTTCACGCTGCTCCACCTCGCCGAGATGAAGCAGATCGGCTTCAGCCTCGCGGTGGCCGTCCTTCTGGACGCCTTTGTCATCCGGGTGCTGATCCTGCCGGCCGCGCTGACGCTGCTGGGCCGGGCGGCCTGGTGGCCGTCGCGGGGGATGCGGCGCGCTCAGGAGCGGGAGCCGGCGGCAGCCCACTCCCCCGTGAGCGCGCTCACTTCTCTCTGACCAGGGGATCGATCATTTCGCGCAGGGCGCCCTCGTCGACCGGCCCGACCGCCCGGGCGGCGGGGCGCCCCTTCTTGTCGAGAACGATCGTTGCGGGGATGAACTGCGGGTTGAGAGTGCCCTTGGGAAACCGCAGCAGAAGCTTGCCGCTGGGGTCGGACAAGCTCGGATACGGCACCTTGTGCCGCTCCTCGAAGGCGAGGGCCTGCGCGGTGTCCGTGTCCTCGGTGTTGATGCCGACGAACCGCACGCCCTGGCCCCTGGTGCTCTTGGCCACCTTGGCAAAGCCGGGCGCCTCCGCGATGCACGGGCCGCAGGTCGAGCTCCAGACGTTGAGGACGACGACCTTGCCCTTGTGGTCGGCGATGTCCAGGGGCTTGCCGCGGGTGGTGGTGCCGGAGAGGTCCGGCGCCGCCTTGCGGTCGGCCGCGGGGACGGTGGCCATCCGGTCCTTGCCCGGCACAAAGCCGGCGCCACTACTGGAGCCACTGCCGGATCCGTCGCTGGAGCCTCCCGGGCCACAGGCGCTCAGGACGGACGCGCCGACGGTGGCCACCGCGGCGAGCAGGACCGTACGACTGCGGCCGGTACGGCGGGTACCGGCGGGGCTGCGGCGGGCAGGGCGGGCGCTCATCTCAGCAGTTTTGCATGGGGCGTTGCCGCGCCGGCCCTCGGTGCCCGGGGCACGGCACACCTGCGCCCGGGGCGGCCGGTGCCAGGCCGTCCCGGGCGCAGGTGTCCAGGGTGTCCGGGGCGTCAGATCGTGGCGGTGTCGATCACGAACCGGTAGCGGACGTCGCTCGCCAGCACCCGCTCGTACGCCTCGTTGATCCGGTCGGCGCTGATCACCTCGATGTCCGCGGCCAGGCCGTGCTCACCGCAGAAGTCGAGCATCTCCTGGGTCTCGGGGATGCCGCCGATCATCGAGCCGGAGAACGACTTCCGCCCGGGGATCAGCGCGAACGGCGCGATCTCCAGCGGCTTCTCCGGCGCGCCCACCTGCACCAGGGTGCCGTCGGTGCGCAGCAGACCGAGGTAGGCGTTGATGTCCAGGTCGGCCGAGACGGTGTTGAGGATCAGGTCGAAGGTGCCCGCCAGCGCCTCGAAGGTGGCCGGGTCGGACGTCGCGTAGTAGTGCTCGGCGCCCAGCCGCACACCGTCGTCCTTCTTGCGCAGCGACTGGCTCAGGACGGTGACCTCCGCGCCCATCGCATGCGCGATCTTCACACCCATGTGACCGAGGCCACCGAGGCCGACGACCGCGACCTTTTTGCCGGGGCCGGCCTTCCAGTGGGCGAGCGGGGAGTAGAGGGTGATGCCGGCGCACAGCAGCGGGGCGGCCGCGTCCAGCGGGATGTTCTCGGGAATGCGCAGCGCGTAGTTCTCGTCGACCACCAGGTGGGTGGAGTAGCCGCCGTATGTGGGCTGTCCGTCCCGGCCGATGGCGTTGTACGTGCCGGTGTTCCCGGACTCACCGGTGCAGTACTGCTCCAGACCGGCCTTGCAGTTCTCGCACTCGCGGCAGGAGTCGACGAAGCAGCCGACGCCGACCCGGTCGCCGGTCCGGTAGCGGGTGACCGCGGAGCCGACCTCGGCGACGACACCGGCGATCTCATGGCCGGGGACGATCGGGAAGGTGCCGCCGTCGCCCCACTCGGCGCGGACGGTGTGGATGTCGGAATGGCAGATACCGGCGTACTTGATGTCGATCAGGATGTCGTGGGCACCCAGCTCGCGGCGCGGAATGGTGGTCCGCTCCAGCGGAGCCTTCGGGGCGGGTGCGGCGTACGCGGCGACAGAGGTATGGGTGGTCATGCCGTCGAGCCTGCGCCAGTGGGCGGCCGGTAACCAGTGCCCCGTTGTGCGTAGGTACGGCGTGCCTGGTTCTGGCAGAACCCCCCAGGCGAGGGGCGGTGGAGCGGTGACGCCGGGCCGCGGCGGGCGGGGGCGCCTCCTCGCG
>NZ_JBEZJZ010000178.1:0-10971 GCF_040651455.1 Streptomyces sp. NPDC048483 | reverse complement strand
ATCAGGATGACGGTGACGGCGAGCGGCGCCATCCGCAGCCCCGCCTCCAACGGACCGTAGCCGAGCACCAGTTGGAGGTGCTGGGTGAGGAGGAATCCGCCGGAATGACCGGCGGCCTGACGGACGAGGACCTGGAGCGCCTGGCCCGGATGGGCACGCCCGCGCTCACCGAGGAACAGGGCATCGCCCTCTTCGACGCGGCCTGCGCCTCGGACGCCGCCGTCCTGCTGCCGACCCGGCTCGACCTGTCCGTCCTGCGCGTCCAGGGCGAGATACCGCCGCTGATGCGCGGCCTGATCCGCACCCCGGCCCGCCGCGCGGTGGTCTCGGGCTCGGAGGCCGCCGTCACCCTCGTACAGAAGCTGTCCCGGCTGGCGGAGACCGACCGCCGCGAGGTCGTGCTCGACCTCGTGGCCGGCCAAGTGGCCGCCGTGCTCGGCCACGCCGGCACTGCCGACATCGACCCGCGGCGCCCGCTGCGCGAGCTGGGCTTCGACTCGCTGACCGCCGTCGAACTGCGCCACCGGCTCAGCGCCGCCACCGGCCTGCGCACCGCCGCGACGGTCATCTTCGACTACCCGACCGTCGATGCCCTCGCCGCGCACCTTCTCGCCGGACTCATGGGCTCCGAAGCCGCCGCCGCGGCCGGCGCCCCCCGTGCCGCCGCCACCGCCACCGACGACGACCCCATCGTCATCGTCGGCATGAGCTGCCGCTACCCGGGCGGCGTCGCCTCGCCCGAGGACCTGTGGCGGCTGGTCAGCGAGGGCACCGACGCCATCTCGGGCCTGCCCACCGACCGGGGCTGGGACCTGGACGCGCTCTACGACCCGGACCCGGACCGCACCGGCACCTCCTACTCCCGCTTCGGTGGATTCCTGCACACCGCCGCCGACTTCGACCCCGCCTTCTTCGGCATGAGCCCCCGCGAGGCCCTGGCCACCGACTCCCAGCAGCGGCTGCTCCTCGAAGCGTCCTGGGAGGCCGTTGAACGCGCGGGCATCGACCCGACCTCCCTGCGCGGCAGCCAGACCGGCGTGTTCGCGGGCGTGATGTACAACGACTACGCCACGGTCCTCTCCGGCGGGCAGTTCGAGGGCCACCAGGGCAGTGGCACCGCCCCGAGCGTCGCCTCCGGGCGCATCTCCTACACCCTCGGTCTCGAAGGCCCCGCCGTCACCGTCGACACCGCCTGCTCGTCCTCGCTGGTCGCCATGCACTGGGCGATGCAGGCACTGCGCGCGGGGGAGTGCTCGCTCGCGCTGGCCGGCGGCGTCACGGTCATGTCGACGCCGGGCGCCCTCATCGAGTTCTCCCGGCAGCGCGGCCTGTCCCCGGACGGCCGCTGCAAGGCGTTCTCCGACAGCGCCGACGGCGTCGGCTGGTCCGAGGGCGCGGGCGTGCTCGTCCTGGAACGCCTCTCCGACGCCCGCCGCAACGGGCACCGGGTCCTGGCCGTCGTCCGCGGCTCCGCCGTCAACCAGGACGGCGCCTCCAACGGCCTGACCGCCCCCAACGGCCCCTCCCAGCAACGGGTGATCCGCCAGGCGCTGTCCGCCGCCGGCCTGTCCGCCACGGACATCGACACGGTCGAGGGCCACGGCACCGGCACCACCCTCGGCGACCCCATCGAGGCCCAGGCCCTGCTCGCCACCTACGGCCAGGACCGCGACCCGCAGAGCCCGCTGCTGCTGGGCTCCGTCAAGTCCAACATCGGCCACACCCAGGCCGCGGCCGGCGTCGCCGGCGTCATCAAGATGGTCATGGCGATGCGCCACGGCGTGCTGCCCCGCACCCTGCACGCCGACGAGCCGTCCTCGCACGTGGAGTGGGACACCGGAGCGGTGCGCCTGCTCACCGAGGAGACGCCCTGGCCGCAGGCCGGCCGGCCGCGCCGCGCCGCCGTCTCCTCCTTCGGTTTCAGCGGTACCAACGCCCACCTCATCGTCGAGGAGCCGTCTGCCGCCCCCGACCAGCGCGAACAGCCGGCGCTCACCCCGGCCGTCGTGCCCTGGACGCTGTCGGGCAAGAGCCGGGCGGCGCTGCGGGACCAGGCCGCCCGCCTGCGGACCTTCCTCGACGAGCGCCCCGACCTCGCCCCGGCCGACGTCGCGCTCTCCCTCGCCACCACCCGCTCGGCCTTCGACCAGCGCGCCGTCGTCACCGGCGACCGCGACGAACTGCTTCGCGCGCTGGCCAACCTGTCCGCCGATCGCCCCGACTCCGCGCTCACCGAGGGCGAGATCGGCGGCGCGGGCAAGCTGTCCGTGCTGTTCGCCGGGCAGGGCAGCCAACGCCCCGGCGCGGGCCGCGAACTCGCCGCCTGTTTCCCCGCGTTCGCCCAGGCCCTCGACGAGGTGACCGCTGCCCTCGACCCACACCTGGACCGTCCCCTCAAGGACGTCCTGTTCGCACCGGAGGGCAGCCCCGAGGCGGCACTCCTGGACCGCACCGAGTGGACCCAGCCCGCCCTGTTCGCCATCGAGGTCGCGCTCTACCGGCTGCTGCGCACCTGGGGGATACGCCCCGACGTCCTGCTGGGCCACTCGGTCGGCGAGATCGCCGCCGCGCACGTCGCGGGCGTCCTCTCGCTCCCCGACGCGGCCTGCCTGGTCGCCGCGCGGGCACGGCTGATGGAGGCACTGCCCGCCGGCGGCGCGATGATCTCCCTTGAGGCCACCGAGGACGAGGTCGCCCCGCTGCTCGCCGGCCGCGAGCACGAGGTGTCCCTCGCCGCCGTCAACGGCCCCCGCGCCGTCGTCGTCGCCGGAGACCCGGCCGCGGCCGAGGAGATCGCCGCCCACTTCGCCGCACAGGGCCGCAAGACCAAGCGCCTGAACGTCAGCCACGCCTTCCACTCGCCGCTCATGGAACCCGCGCTCGACGGCCTGCGCGAGGTCGCCGCGCAGCTCACCTACAGTGTGCCGGAGGTGACCGTCATCTCCGGGCTCACCGGACGGCCGGCCACCGACGACGAACTGCGCTCCCCGGACTACTGGGTCGCGCACGCGCGCGGCACCGTCCGCTTCGCCGACACCGTGCGCGCCGCGCGCGCCCACGGCGCCGCCACCTTCCTCGAACTCGGTCCCGACAGCGCGCTGTCGGCCCCCGCCCAGGAGACCTTGGGCGACGAGACGGACGCGGACTTCGTCCCGCTGCTGCGCGCCGGGCGCGGCGAGGAGCGCTGTGTGGCCACCGCGCTGGCCCGCCTGCACGTCCGCGGCACAGCCGTCGACTGGCCCGCGTACCTCGCCGGCACCGGAGCACGCACGGTCGACCTGCCCACCTACGCCTTCCAGCACGAGCGCTACTGGCCCGAGCCGGCCCCGGTCCGCCTCGCGCAGGCCGCCGCCGACCCCGCGGACGTCGAGCTGTGGGGCGCCGTCGAACGCGGCGACGCCGCGGAGCTGGCCGCTCTCCTCGGATTGCGCGACGAACAGCACGCCTCCCTGTACGCGCTGCTGCCCGCGCTGTCCTCCTGGCGCCAGCACCGGCACGAGAAGGCACTGCTGGACTCCACCCGCTACCGCGTCGCCTGGCGCCCCGTGCATGCGGCCGCCGCGCCCGTACTCGACGGCACCTGGCTGCTGGTCACCGCCGACGGCATCGACAACGACGAGATCCTGGACGCGCTGCGTGGCCACGGCGCCCAGTTCGAGACCCTCGTCCTGGACGACGCCTGCCTGGACCGTGCCCACCTCGCCGCCCGGCTCGAAGCCGTACGAGACGAGGACCGGCCCCTGACCGGTGTGCTGTCCCTGCTTCCGCTCGCCGACCGGCCCGGCCACCAGCTCGGAGCCGAACCGCCCACCGGGCTCGCACTGAGCCTCGTCCTGACCCAGGCGCTCGCCGACACCGGCCTCGCCGCGCCCCTGTGGACCGTGACCCGCGGCGCCGTCACCACCGGCTCCGACGACCCGCTCACCCACCCCCTCCAGGCGGCGGTCTGGGGCCTGGGCCGGGTCGCCGCCCTGGAGCATCCGCAGCTGTGGGGCGGCCTGATCGACCTGCCGCCCGCCCTCGACGCTCCCGCCACCCAGCACCTCGTCAGCACGCTGGCCGCGCAGGGCGGTGAGGACCAGATCGCCCTCCGCGGCACCGGAGCCCTCGGCCGGCGCCTGGTGCGCCACCCGCAGGCCGAACTGCCCCCCGCCGACGCGTTCACCGCGCGCGGCACCGTGCTCGTCACCGGCGGCACCGGAGCGCTCGGCGCCGAGGTCGCGCGCTGGCTCGCCCGCAGCGGCGCCGAGCACCTCCTGCTCACCAGCCGCCGCGGCCCCGACGCTCCTGGTGCCGATGAACTGGCTGCCGAAATCGAGGAGTTGGGCTGCCGCGTCACCCTCGCGGCCTGCGACACCGCCGACCGCGCGGCCCTCGCCGCGCTGCTGGACTCCGTACCGGACGAGCACCCGCTGACCGGCGTCGTGCACGCGGCCGGCGTCGGCCAGGCGTCGGCCCTCGCGGACACCCCGCTGGCGGACGCCGCCCAGGCGATGGCCGCCAAGATGCTCGGCGCGGCCCACCTCGACACCCTCCTGGACGGCCACGACCTGGACTTCTTCGTCCTGGTCTCCTCGATCGCCGGAGTGTGGGGCAGCGCCGGACAGAGCGCCTACGGCGCCGCCAACGCCTACCTCGACGCCCTCGCGGAGCACCGCGCGGCCCGCGGCCTGCCCGCCACCTCCGTGGCCTGGGGGCCCTGGGCCGAGGCCGGCATGGCCACCCACGAGGCCGTCACCGACGCACTGCACAAGCGCGGGCTGCGCTTTCTCGCGCCCACGACCGCCCTCGCCGAACTGCGGCGCGCCGTCGTCCACCAGGACGTCACCGTCACGGTCGCCGACATCGACTGGGAGCGCTACCACCCCGTCTTCACCTCCACCCGCGCGAGCGCCCTCTTCGACGAACTGGCCGAGGTCCAGGCCCTCGTACGCGCCGAGGGCGACGCCGAGAGCGCCGCGCCGGAGTTCGCCGCACGCCTGCGCGGCCTGGACCAGGACGAGCAGGAGCGGCTGCTGGCCGACCTGGTGCGTGCAGAGGCGGCACTCGCCCTCGGCCACGACTCCGCGGACGCCGTCCCGGAGCGGCGGGCCTTCCGCGACGCCGGCTTCGACTCGCTGACCGCCGTGGAACTGCGCAAGCGGCTGGCCGCCCTCACCGGCCTGGCCCTGCCCGCCACCCTCGTCTTCGACTACCCCACCCCCGCCGCCCTCGCCCGCCATCTGCGCGAGGAACTCCTGGGCACCGGCGGTGACCTGGCCACTCCCGCGACCGTGGCCGCCGGCGGCTTCGACGAGCCCATCGCCATCGTCGGCATGAGCTGCCGCTTCCCCGGCGGCGTCCGCTCCCCGCGGCAGCTGTGGGACCTGGTCAGCGAAGGCGTCGACGCCATCACCGACTTTCCCGTCAACCGCGGCTGGAACACCGGCCTCTACCACCCCGACCCGGACAACCCCGGCACGACGTACTCCAGCCAGGGCGGATTCCTGCACGACGCGGGCGAGTTCGACGCCTCCTTCTTCGGCATCTCGCCCCGCGAGGCCCTGTCGATGGACCCCCAGCAGCGGCTGCTGCTGGAGACCACCTGGGAGGCGTTCGAGTACGCCGGCATCGACCCCACCACGGTCCACGGCAGCACCACCGGCACCTTCATCGGCTCCACCTACCAGGAGTACGGACTCGGCGTCGAGGACGGCTCCGCCGGCCACCTGGTGACCGGCACCAGCCCCAGCGTGCTGTCCGGGCGCCTGGCCTACCTCTTCGGCCTCGAAGGACCGGCGGTCACCGTCGACACCGCCTGCTCCTCGTCCCTGGTCGCCCTGCACCTGGCCTGCCAGTCCCTGCGCAACGGCGAGAGCTCCCTCGCGCTCGCCGGCGGCGCGACCGTGATGACCAACCCCAACCCGTTCGTCGCCTTCAGCCGGCAGCGGGCCCTGGCGGGCGACGGCCGCTGCAAGGCGTTCTCCGACGGCGCCGACGGCATGACCCTCGCCGAAGGCGTCGGCGTCCTCGTCCTGGAGCGGCTCTCCGACGCCCAGCGCAACGGGCACGAGATCCTCGCCGTCGTCCGCGGCTCGGCCATCAACCAGGACGGCGCCTCCAACGGCCTGTCCGCCCCCAACGGCCCCTCCCAGCAGCGCGTCATCCGCCAGGCCCTGGCCAACTCGGGGCTGGCCCCGGCGGACATCGACGCCGTCGAGGCCCACGGCACCGGTACCGCCCTCGGCGACCCCATCGAGGCCCAGGCCCTGCTCGCCACCTACGGCCGGGACCGCGACCCGCAGGGCCCGCTGCTGCTGGGCTCCGTCAAGTCCAACATCGGCCACACCCAGTCGGCGGCCGGCGTGGCCGGCGTCATCAAAATGGTCATGGCGCTGCGCCAGGGAGAGCTGCCGCGCACCCTGCACGCCGATACCCCCTCCAGCCACGTCGACTGGACCCCCGGCACCGTTTCCCTGCTCACCGAACCCGCCGACTGGCCCGAGGGCGCCCGCCCGCGCCGCTGCGCGGTCTCCTCCTTCGGCATCAGCGGGACCAACGCCCACACCGTCCTCGAAGAGGCCCCCCGCCCGCGCGAGACGACCCCCGCGCGGCCGGTGCCCCCGGCCGGCGGCGCCATCCCCTGGGTGCTGTCCGCCCGGACCCCGGGCGCGCTGCGCGCCCAGGCGGTCAACCTCGCCGCCCACCTCGACGGCGAGCAGGCACCCGGCGCCCTCGACGCCGGCCACACCCTGGTGACCACACGCACCCTCTTCGACCACCGCGCCGTCGTCGTCGGCACCGACGACCGGACCCGACGCACGGCCCTCGACGCCCTCGCCACCGGCGGCTCCGCACCCGGCGTCGTCCAGGGCGCGGCCGACACCGACGGCAAGACCGTCTTCGTCTTCCCCGGCCAGGGCTCCCAGTGGGTCGGCATGGGAGCGCGGCTCCTCGAGGAGTCCCCGGTCTTCGCCGAGCGCCTGACTGAATGCGCCACCGCCCTCTCGGAGTTCGTCGACTGGTCCCTGCTCGATGTGCTGCGCCAGGCCGACGGCGCGCCGACCCTGGACCGCGTCGACGTCGTCCAGCCCGCCTCCTTCGCCGTCATGGTCTCCCTGGCCGCGCTGTGGACCTCCCACGGCATCACCCCCGACGCCGTGGTCGGCCACTCGCAGGGCGAGATCGCCGCGGCGGCCGTCGCCGGGGCGCTCTCCCTGGAGGACGCGGCCCGCGTGGTCGCGCTGCGCAGCCAGGCCATCGCGCGCGGGCTGGCCGGATCCGGCGGCATGCTGTCGGTCCCGCTGCCCGTCGCCGACGTCGAACAGCGCCTCGCCGCGTACGAGGGTTTGTCGATCGCCGCCGTCAACGGCCCGCGGTCCACCGTCGTCTCCGGCGCCACCGCGCCGCTGGACGCCCTCCAGGCCGAGCTGGTCGGCGAGGACGTCCGCGCCAAGCGCATCGCCGTGGACTACGCCTCGCACTCCGCGCAGGTCGAGAGGGTGCGGGAGGAGCTGCACCGCGTCCTCGCGCCGGTGCGCCCGCGCCCGGCCCGGGTGCCTTTCTTCTCCACCGTCACCGGTGACTGGCTGGACACCACCGTCATGGACGCGGAGTACTGGTTCACCAACCTGCGCCAGACCGTTCACTTCCGGCCCGCCATCGGTGAACTCCTCGCCCAGGGCCACCACTTCTTCATCGAGGTCAGCTCCCACCCCGTCCTGTCCATGGGCATCCAGGCGACCGCCGAGGAAACCGGAGTCGCCGCCGCGGTGCTCGGCACGCTCCGGCGCGACGCGGGCGGCACCGACCGCTTCCTGACCTCCCTCGCCGAGGCCTTCGTCCGGGGCGCGGGCGCCGACTGGTCCGCAGTCTTCTCCGACACCGGCGCCCGCCGGGTGCCGCTGCCCACGTACGCCTTCCAGCGCGAGCACCTGTGGGCGATCCCCGACCGGTCCCGGGACCGGCCCGAAGCGGACCCCGCGGACGCGGAGTTCTGGACGGCGGTCGAGGAGGAGGACGTCGACGCCCTCGCCTCCCGCCTGCGCCTGGACCGCGGCTCCCTGGCCCCGGTCCTCCCGGCCCTCTCGCACTGGCGCAAGCGCCGCCGCGAGGAGTCCACCGTGGACTCCTGGCGCTACCGGGCCACCTGGAAGCCGCTGACCAGCCTGCCCACGGCCGCCCTGACGGGCACCTGGCTCGTCGTCGCCCCCGAAGGCGTCGACATCGACACCCTCACCGGTGTCCTCGCCGCCCACGGCGCCGACCCGCGCACCCTCGTCCTGGACGACGCCTGCGGTGATCGCGCGACCCTGACCGCGCGCCTGACCGACCTCGGCGACGCGGCGGACCTCACGGGCGTGGTGTCCCTGCTGGCCGAGGCCGAGGGACACAGCGCAACGCACCCGGCGCTCACCCGCGGGCTCGCCCTGACCCTCGCGCTCGTCCAGGCACTCGGCGACGCCGGAATCGACGCACCCCTGTGGTGCCTGACCCAAGGAGCCGTCTCCACCGGCCGCGCGGACCGGCTGACCCACCCCGACCAGGCCCAGATCCTCGGCCTCGGCTGGACCGCCGCCCTCGAACACCCCCGGCGCTGGGGCGGCCTGGTCGACCTGCCTGAGCGGCTCGACCAGCGGGCCGGTGAACGCCTGGCCGCCGTCCTGACCGGCCGTACCGGAGAGGACCAGCTCGCCCTGCGCGCCTCGGGTGTGCTCACCCGCCGCGTCGTCCGCGCCGCCGGTGCCACCCCGTCCCCGGCCCGCCCCTGGACGCCGAGGGGCACCACCCTCGTCACCGGCGGCACCGGCACCCTCGCCCCGCACCTGGCCCGCTGGCTCGCCCAACAGGGCGCCGAGCACATCGTGCTCACCAGCCGCCGCGGCCCGGCGGCACCCGGCGCCGACGAACTCGTCCGGGAACTGACCGAGTCGGGCTGCGAAGCCAGCGTCGTCGCCTGTGACCTGACCGACCGCGACGCGGTCGCGCGGATGCTCGCCGCGCTGGAGGCCGAGGGCCGCACCGTACGCACCGTCGTGCACACCGCCGTCACCATCGAGCTCGCCTCGCTCGACGAGACGACTCCCGACGACTTCGCGCAGGTCATGGACGCCAAGGTCACCGGCGCCCGCCATCTGGACGAACTCCTCGGCGACGACCTCGACGCCTTCGTCCTGTACTCCTCCACCGCCGGCATGTGGGGCAGCGGCGCGCACGCCGCCTACGTCGCCGGCAACGCCTACCTGAACGCCCTGGCCGAACACCGCCGCGCCCGCGGCGCCCACGCCACAGCCGTCTCCTGGGGCATCTGGGCCGACGACCTCAAGCTCGGCCGCGTCGACCCCGGCCAGATCCGCCGCAGCGGACTGGTCTTCATGGACCCGCAACTGGCCCTCACCGGACTGCGGCAGGCCCTCGACGACGACGAGACGGTGCTGGCCGTCGCGGACGTGGACTGGGAGCGCTACTACCCCGTCTTCACCGCCGCACGGCCCACCACGCTCTTCGAAGACCTCCCAGAAATACGGAAGTTGGCGGCGGACAGCGCCGAAGTCGTGGCCTCCGGGAGCGAGTTCGCCACCCGGCTCATCGGGCTGGACACCGTCGAGCAGGACCGGCTCCTGCTGGACCTCGTCCGCGGCGAGGCGGCCACCGCACTCGGCCACGCCTCACCCGACGTCCTCTCCGAACAACGCGCCTTCCGCGACGTCGGCTTCGATTCGCTGACCGCCGTCGACCTGCGCAACCGGATCGCCGCCGTGACCGGGCTCGCCCTGCCGAGCACCATGGTCTTCGACTACCCCAACCCGCTCGCTCTCGTCGCCTTCCTGCGCGAGTCCCTCGCCGGGTCCGCCACGGGCAACATCGCCAGCGCCGCCACAACCCAGCACACCGCCGTCGCCGACGACGAGCCCATCGCCATCATCGGCATGAGCTGCCGCTACCCCGGCGGCGTCGGCTCCCCGGAGGACCTGTGGCGCCTGGTCGCCGAGGGCGGCGACGCCACCGGTGAGTTCCCCGCCGACCGCGGCTGGGACGCCGAGGGCCTCTACGACCCCGACCCCGACCGGGCCGGCCACACCTACTCGACCCGGGGCGGCTTCCTGCACGACGCCGCCGACTTCGACGCCTCCTTCTTCGGCATCTCGCCCCGCGAGGCCCTGGCCATGGACCCCCAGCAGCGCCTGCTGCTGGAGACCTCCTGGGAGGCGATGGAGCGTGCCGGGATCGATCCCGCCACCCTGCGGGGCAGCAGCACCGGCACGTTCATCGGCGCCAGCTATCAGGATTACGGGGCCTTTGGCGCGAGCCCGGAGGGCGCCGAGGGACACCTGATCACGGGCACCATCTCCAGCGTCCTGTCCGGCCGGCTGTCCTACACCTACGGTTTCGAGGGCCCGGCCGTCTCCCTCGACACCGCCTGCTCCTCCTCTCTGGTCGCCCTGCACCTGGCCTGCCAGTCCCTGCGCAACGGCGAGAGCTCGCTGGCCCTCGCGGGCGGTGTCAGCATCATGTCCACGCCCGGTGCGTTCGTCGGCTTCAGCCGGCAGCGCGCGATGGCGGCCGACGGCCGCTGCAAGGCGTACTCGGACCAGGCCGACGGCATGAGCCTGGCCGAGGGCGTCGGCCTCGTCCTCGTCGAGCGACTGTCCGACGCCCGCCGCAACGGGCACCAGGTCCTGGCCGTCATCCGGGGCTCCGCCGTCAACCAGGACGGCGCCTCCAACGGACTGACCGCGCCCAACGGCCCGTCCCAGCAGCGCGTCATCCGCCAGGCCCTGGCCAACGCCGGCGTCCGGGCCGCCGAGGTCGACGTCATCGACGGACACGGCACCGGTACCGCCCTCGGCGACCCCATCGAGGCCCAGGCCCTGCTCGCCACCTACGGCCAGGACCGCGACCCGCAGGGCCCGCTGCTGCTGGGCTCCGTCAAGTCCAACATCGGCCACACCCAGATGGCGTCCGGCATCGCCAGCGTCATCAAGATGGTCC